>DATJDF010000696.1:0-2737 GCA_035497555.1 Arachidicoccus sp.
GAAAAACCGGATCAATATATCGCCATGATATATTGATCCGGTTTTTCATGAATCATTATGCGAAATATCGGCCAAGACATTCGATTTATGTGCTGAACACAGATAGAACCATCCCGTTTGAAAATATTTGCAATGACTTAATATCCGTGTAAATCTCTATTTTCTCAACCAGAGTTTTGCAAGATCTTCATCGGTTCTATTACCATGGATCTCTATTTCTTCCAGTGCTTTTTCTATTTTTGCATATTCCGAGTCGGTTAATTCCACCTCTGATGCGCCCATATTCTCTATAATTCTTTCTGATTTGCGTGAGCCCGGTATAGGTACAATAAAATCTTTTTTATGTAACATCCAAGCCAGTGAAATCTGGGCAGGGGTTGCATGCATTACTGCTGCAAATTGATTAATTAATTCAACCAGCGGTTGATTGGCAATAATATTGTCTTTCTCAAACCTTGTTATAACCCTGCGTGCATCAATTCCTGGGTACTCAGTATCCGGGTTCACTTTACCTGAGAGAAAGCCATTTGCCAATGGCGAGAATGCCACAAAACCGATCCCGAGCTGCTCGCAGACAGGAATAACCTCTTTTTCAAATGTACGTTCCATCATGGAAAATTCACTCTGGATCGCCGTTAAAGGTGTAATTGCATGAGCGCGCTTTATTTCTTCGGCAGTTGCCTGAGACTGACCCCAGCCCAGGATTTTACCTTCCTTGATCAATTCTCCCATGCACCAAGCCATGTCTTCCACCTGGATATCCTTATTTACCCTTGCCTGAAAATAAAGTTCTATATGATCTGTACCCAGTCGATTTAAGGACAGCTCCAGTCGCTTTCTAAGCACCTGCATCAGCTGCTCTCTGGAATCGCCCTCCCAGTCCTTTTTAAAGATAAATTTGGTTGCAATTACGACATGACTCCGAATGTCTTTCAACGCTTCTCCAACTAAAGATTCATTTGTACCCGGACCATAAAATTCACCCGTATCAAAGTAGGTGCATCCCAAATCATAAGCCTGCCTTATGAGGCGAACTCCTTCCTCGTTGCTGGGAACTGTACCGTATCCCATGGAAAGCCCCATGCAACCAAATCCCAATTCAGAAACTTCTAATCCACCTAATTTTCTCTTTTTCATGACTATTGTATTATTAATAATTAAAAATGCAGGACAGTTTTCCCAATTGTCCTGACTTCGCTTATTTCAATACAAAGTTCCATCTAAACCTGATGGGTTGTTAAAGAGAATCAAACCAAAAAGTATGAATTTCAATCCTTATTCTTTCTAAAGGACTTGGGTGTACCTCCCGCAATACGTTTAAAGTAATTATTAAAATAGGTCGGATATTCAAAGCCCAGACCGTAGGCGATATCACTGACGCTCCAATCCGTATACCGTAATAAGGCTTTTGCTTCCGCAACAATACGTTCGGATATAATAACGGTGGTTGGATTGCCGGTAACTGCTTTTACAGAGCGATTAAGGTAATTTACATGCACCGCAAGTGACCTTGAATAGTCCAGCGCCGATCTTAATTTGAGCGGTTCTGCCGAACTCTCGATTGGAAACTGGCTTTCCAGTAATTCCAGAAACATATGGGTAATCCTGGTTGCTGCATTAAGATGCTCCAGTTTTTTTGAAGTCGGCTGTATTCTTCTGGCTTCATGAAGAATCAGTTCAATACAGCTTCTGAGTAGTTCATACTTATAATCATAAACGCTACTATTTACAGCCATCATCTTTTCGAAAATGCCCGTCATAAATATTGCCTGCTCACTGTCAAGAGGAATTACAGGGTCCGCTCCGATCTGAAATAAGGGAGAATGCTGCAACAGGTCCGTTCGCTCTCTGCCAGCGATAAACTTTTCAGTAAATAGACACCCATATCCATAATTTTCCATTGAATGATGTACAACACTATGGGGTACACGGGGATTAGCAAAATAGAGGAAACTGTCATGAATGTCCAAAGTTGTATCGTTATAACTGAGGGTTACATCACCTTTCAACAATACAATTTTATAATAGTCTCTTCTTCCCTGGATGATTGCGCGCCTATTGTCTCCGAAAACTTCATGAATCTTAAAGCCATTGCGCTGTAAAACAGAAGGATCAATCGCCGGTTTATGTAAAAGCGTGCTATTTTCCATTTAGTAAAATTAACAAATTCAAACCTAAGCAACAAATCACCAACATCAGTATCTCTTTCCGTTACTGGAATTAGAGAGGACAAATACACGCAAAATAAATAGTCAGGGTTGGTATCAAATATAGAGAAGCCTACATTTGCTCAAATTTCAGGATAAATTTTTAATTATGTCCAGCAACTTAAATTATTCAAAACATCCAAAAAAAAATACGACAGGTGGATGGATCAATGGCTTCATAGGCGTGTTGATTTTCAGTGGGTCCCTTCCTGCGACACGGGCAGCAGTAATTGACCTGTCACCTTTTTTTGTAACTTTTGCGCGGGCCAGCATCGCAGGTGTACTTGCACTATCTGCCCTCTTGATATTCAAAGAAAAATACCCAACTAAAAAGCAATTTATCCATTTGATCATTGTGGCCCTAGGTGTTGTTATTGGATTTCCCTTATTAAGTGCATTAGCTCTACAGTATGTCACTTCTGCGCATTCACTTGTTTTGAATAATTTAAGTTGCTGGACATAATTAAAAATTTATCCTGAAATTTGAGCAAATGTAGGCTTCTCTATATTTGATACCAACCCTGACTATT
>DATJDF010000697.1:0-11547 GCA_035497555.1 Arachidicoccus sp.
AGGCACCAATTTGAATACCCAGGCCACCTGGGGATGCAATGCCGCCACCTGGGTACACAGGATAGGCCCGCCAGAAGTCATTTTTACCTAAATAAAAAGTCAGTTTCTCTGGTGCACCACCAAGGGTTAATCCAATATCACCATTACCTGCTAATGGGGCATCGGGAACTTTAGAGGTGGGCAATCCTGTTGGAGGATGATCAAAAACAGCCTTATACCTGCCCACGTATTGCCCGGTGGCTACAGATTGTATGATCAGGGCAAACGCCAGGGCAATCATCAAAGTTTTAATTTTTTGCATCATTAGTGTCATTTATTCATTGCTGTTGATTAATCAGTATTTAAAATCTTTACAGCATCAGGACCAAATAAGTTTGTATATCGCGGATCATTAAATTGCGCTATTGCAATGCCGGGCTTATATCAACAGTATTTTTTATCCAATCTACCGTAACTGTTGTACCATCCGCATAAGTTGTCCTTTCCTCCTTGTAATTTTTATCCAGAAATTCATGTTTCGTCATCTCTATAAAAGCCAGCCGTTTATTGAGCGCACTCATCCTGTTTATTAATTTCAGGGTTTCTTTATCCATTTTCACATCCTGACGTACCTGTGGCAGGCCGGCATTCAGTAGGCCATGCAAGTCATCCGGGGCGTAGGTTGTCAAAATTGCATCATGGTAAACCAGGTCCCAGAGCGGAACAGTGACCCCGTTTTTTGCAGCCAAAGGAGAAGAGAAGTCCACAAAAGGAATCGTCCAGTCGCAAGCCGTCTCCGTGCCGACTATGCCAAGATGTTCTTTCGCCCATAAATAGAGTTTCGTCCGGTCAAGGAGCGCCTGGCTCCTTGTAGACGGATGCTCGGGGTTAAAATCTTCATCAGGCGGCACATAACCGAATACATCCAAATAACTGGCCTGTGGAAGGATACCGTGTTTAAAAAGACCGTTATAATTCTTTTTCATGTGCCCTAACATAAAACGGCCACTGAGATAGGACATTTTACCACCATCCCAGTAATCCATATATGGGATTACACCTTCTTTATAATCTCCGAACCTGGTTCCAGGGAAAATGTGTGGTTTACTTGTATCATCCTCTTCATGGATGGCGAATTGTGTTCCAAAAGAAGGTGCATCTACGTAAAAATCCCTATATTGATCATGCAAACCAAAAAGATATCCTAATTCTTTTAAACGATCACCAAGGCACTGCATACCTTTCCAGCCGCCAGCCGCTGGCGCTGGGGGAAGTACATCCGGATGCTGCCGGTCATACCCAAGATGGGGCCACCCTGTTAGAATGACCATCAAGTGCTTTAAGCCTTCCTTTTTCCATAACCCAAAGCGCTCACTCCACTGGTCAAAGGTGGTCAGACTATGCCTGGTCTTAGGATTTCTGTCCCAGCGTGCACCCTTAGGGTTGTAATCCGTCAGCACACCAGCTCTTATCAATGGCGTGCCTATCAGTTCACCCACAAGTGGCTTTCTTGCCACCTTATCTTTCATGGAAACAAATAAACCAGTTTCTTTTGCATAATCACGATAGCGTTTTGCCATATCTACGTAATTACCTTCCGAAAAAAAACACATCCTGACGCTCCGAGGGTAATTCAATTCCCCCAGTGAAGCGCGCCACCTGGGGCCAATAACCGTAGGCCCACCAGCCGGATGTTTAAATTGATAGGCAGCGTCATTAGGTGTTTCTACGATAACCATCATAGCAGCCTGCCCTTTTTGAAAACCCCACCAGGACATAGACCAATCCTCAATCACATTACTCTGGAGTTCACTTCGGTCGCTTTTTGTAATTGAACCGTCAGCTTCAGAAGTTCTTATGGGAAAATAGGGTTTGGGCCAGTTTCTGGGGAGTAAAACACCTCTTACATTACTGAGGAGTGTATAATCTACCTGGCTGGCATCTAAGGCCGTGGGCCAGTTCAGTTGGCGAACTTTTGTGTTATTTTCTACGGCAGCTATACTAAAAACCAGGTCTTCCGCATCCCCTTCCAGACAGATGGTGAGAAAAATCTTTAAATCCGTGCCTGTCCAGTCTTCCAGCAAGATTTTAATCCCGGTCTTGTAGCCCGCGTCGAAATAGGTAACTTCATGCACTCCGGCATCCGAAAGCTTCAAAAATGACTCTTTCTCAGCTATTCTAACCGTCATATCCGTAGATTGAGAAGAGACCATCTCCCACTGGGTAGCACCCGCCTGGACTTTTAAGGAAAGATCCGCTGCGTTAAATGTAATACGTTGCTTACGCCCTTCAATGGCCCACTGGTCATTCGTGTGTGAAACTTTTACATCCATCCCACCCCACTCGCCGCGCGGCAATACGTCATTTTTTGACGATGCTCGATTCACCTGCGCCATTGCTACCCCACTGCCTATCAGGCATAACAGGTTAATCAAACAGATCGATTTTAATATATTTTGCAGTAGTCTGTGCATCATAAACCTCTTTTATAATTAATCAAAATATGTTGCCTCTATGTAAGCCGAAGGCCACAATTAGAGGCAACATAATAAAGAACCGATTACCGGTAATCAGGATTCTGGAAATCCATGCCCATCTTATCCACCTCGGTTTGTGGTATAGGCCACAAATAGAATCTGTCTTCAAATTTCCTTACAACATTGCCGGGATCCTTAAACCCGTTTAAAACTTGCTTTGCGATCTTCCATCTTTTGATATCATAATACCTTAATCCTTCAAAAGCAAGCTCTACCCTGCGTTCGTTATGTATGGTCTCCCGGCTGAGCGGCGCCGTTTTAGGTGGCATATTGATCCCAGGTCTTGCCCGGACCTGGTTGACAGCCTTCAGCGCGTCCGGATCACTGGTAGATCCACCGCCTATTTCTACCTTGGCCTCCGCATACATCAGAAGCACATCCGCATAACGCAATTTGACGATATCCTGGCTACTTCCATCGGGACCACCGCTTCCGTCGTTTACCGTCAGATTGATATATTTTCTTATCCCCAGATTATTTACAGAAGGTGATTCTGCTTTGAATTTCTCTGTATTGTTGAACCCCTTGGCTGGATTGTAGGCCCATGTATCACCAGGTGTGAAAATGGTCAGCTTTAAACGAGGGTCCCTGTTCTTGTAAAAAGAATTCTGCATTCTGTCATTAGGATCATAAAAAGAAGGAACGACAGGTGGAGCAGGTTTTGTCCCGTCTTTCATTTCATAGGCATCCACCAGGCTATGCAGGGGCACCATGGCAAAGCGTGATCCATATAGCAGGTCCAGATTATGAGTGGCATTGGGACTTAATGCTTTGATCGAAAATATAATTTCTGGATTATTCTCCTGCTCCCCCCAGAAGATCCCCTGGTAACTATCTGCCAGTGAGAACTTCCCTTCATCTATCACTTTTTTTGCCGCCGCAGCTGCATCCACCCAAAGTCCATTATAAAGGCATATCCTGGCTTTTAAAGCAAGTGCGGATCCTCTGACGGGATGGCCATCTCTATAGGCTGTATTAGGTAATCCTTGAGCAGCATTATCTAAATCACTGATTATTTTTGCCACCACCGTGGCCTTAGGTGCTTTTTTAATTTTAAAAACATCAGGATTGAAACCCAGAGCTTCTGTAATTAAGGGAACATCACCGTATAACATCGTCAACTCGTTATATAAAAAAGACCTCAAAAAGTAAGCTTCACCTAACATGCGGGCTTTGTCCTCTTCACTCAGATCCGGGACACGGTCCAGGTTCCCAATAAACCAGTTACAGTGTGCGATACCTTTATAGGCATCTTCCCACATCCTTGACTGAATTCCACCGGTTGTTGGGGTTAGTAATCCCCTGGAAATATCGGTGTACTCATCCAGCGTCGAGTTGCAATAGGCATTATCGGTCAACCCTTCAAACTGCAAAGAGGAATAAGAACTCGCATCTATGGAAAATGCGGGTGTCCTCAAAGAACTGTAGCATCCTGCAAGGGCCAGCTCGGCATCTTTTTGGGAAGTCCAGAACACTTCATTTGTCAATTTGTCGGTAGGCTGCTTGTTTAGAAAATCATCTTTCAGGCAACCTGTTAAAAAGCAGGGAGCCAAAACGATCAGGCAAATGATTAGATTATTTATGCGCATAGTCATTAATTTAAAAGGTGGTTTTAAGGCCAAAGGTGAAAACATTGGCTTGTGGATAAATCGCAAATCGGCCACTGGTATTATTGACAATGACTCTTTCAGGATCACCTACAAAATCTGTCCATGTAAACAGGTTATCACCGGAAAAATAGATCCTGAGACTTTGCATGCCAATTTTTTTCACCATATTAGTCGGGAACGTATATCCTACTACGAGGTTTTTCAAACGCAGGTAAGAGGCATCCTGAAGCCAGAAGGAGGACGGTGTGGTGATGGGTTTGTAATTATCGACATACATACCGGGTAATTTGTTGGTCGGATGCTCAGGCGTCCAGCGGTCACGCCAGAAAGTGGGTGGCGGGGACCATTGTCTGAATGCACCGTAGCCCCAATCAGCAGTATACACTTTTACACCGGCCACACCCTGGAAAAAAGCAGAAAGATCAAAGCCCTTATAGGCTACACTGAAATTAAACCCATAATTGAATTTGGGATATTGCCCCTTGATGACGACCCGGTCATAGGCGTCGACTTTATTATCCGGCACCCCATCCGGGCCACTTACATCGGCAAATATCAAATCACCGGGCTTAGGGGTATTCTCCTGAACAGGCGATGCATCTATCTGCGCCTGGTTCTGGAATACACCTATGTATTTTAACATATACCAGGAATTCCAGGGCAATCCCTCTCTCCTGATTTTATTACTCTGAATCTCTTCAGATCCCAGTTTTGTCACTTCATTCTTGTAAGTATAATAATTCGCGCCCACAAAGAAATCAACTGCCCCAATCCGGTCTTTATAGTCTAAGCTGAATTCAAACCCCTTATTTTTCATTTCACCCGAATTGACGGTGGGCGCACCCATCCCTACAAAGTCAGGTATCTGTGCCACCCGCAGGATGTTTTTGGTGGTCTTATTAAAATAATCAAATGTCCCTGACAGTTTATGATTCAGTAATTCGAAATCCAGTCCTATCCCTGCGGCTGTTGTCGTTTCCCAGGTGATATTCGAATCTGCGAGGTTCATATTTAGAACGCCTGTCGTTAAATTTCCATAAACATAGGAGCCGTAGTCCAGCAGATTCTGGTAAGGATAATTGCCAATATTCTGGTTGCCTAATCTTCCCCAGGAGCCTCTGAGTTTCAAATCAGAAATCCAGGAAATGTTTTTCATAAACGCCTCCTGTGAGATTCTCCAGCCAGCTGAGACTGACGGGAAAGCACCCCACCTTTTCCCTTCCCTGAATTTTGAGGATCCGTCATAACGAAAACTTGCTTCTAAAAGGTACCGGTCCTTATAGGTATAATTGACTCTGCCAAAGGCAGATTGTAATGCCCACTCATAACTATACCCACCCGAGGTCTGCGCCTCTGTCCCACCTGCATTCAGGTCCGGGAGATTACTTGAGGGAAAATCTCTCCTAAAACCATCCTGCTCTTCATAATGGTGATTTTCCTGATTATAGCCGCCCAGTACCCTTAAATGATGTACTTCGTTAAACACATGGTCATAGGTAAGGGTCGAAAACAAGGTGTAATGAATCGCCTCTTCCTGGGTTTTGGTAAGCGTGACGTAGGTACCCAGATAATTTTGTTGGGGATCATAAACGCCTTTATCGTCCGGTTGAAATAGAAAGGTCGGCAAGGGGATGTTCTGTCTGGTCTGCCGGTTTGTATTGTAGTTAACGGCACCCCTGATTTCTCCTTTAAGGCTGGGGGATATGTTAAAGTTCATATAACTCACATCTGAAACGCTATAGGCCTTATTCAGGTCTTTACTGGTTTTCATCACTGCATAGGCATTCTGATTGGTGGATTCAAAATCATATGCCTTACTTGTTACCCGGCCACTTCCGTCCGGAAGATAGGGTGACCATAGTGGATGCTGTGCATAAATACTGAGCACCAGATTCTCTGAATTACTGTAGGGGTCTCTTCTATCACCCTGCATCAGGCTGATATTGGTACCGAAGGAGACAACCTTGCTCATCTGGGTTTTGAAATTAAAGGAAGCATTGTATTTCTTATACCCGGTTTCTATTAAAATCCCATCCTGATCTAAATAACCTAAACCAAAATTATACGTGGTTTTCCCTTCGCCTCCATTAATGCTTAAATAGTGCTGCCGCATAGGTGCATTTTTAAACATCAGATCGGCCCAGTTGGTACTGGGAAACTGCGGGGAACCGTTGCCATTTTTATAAGCATCTATCTGCTCCTGGGAGTATAATTTGCTCGTATTCTGCCCTGTCCGGTTAATCCCTTCATTACTCAATTCCATAAATTCCACGGAATTCCAAATAAGGTCCGGCACACCTGCAGGCTTTTGGACTCCGTAATTAAAGGAGTAATCGACGTTCATCCGCCCTTTACTGCCCATTTTGGTTGTAACCAAAATGACACCATTGGCACCTTGCACCCCATAAATGGCTGCAGAAGCTGCATCTTTAAGAACAGAAATGTTTTCAATCATATTTGGGTTCAGGCTACTGAGTGAACCCTGGACGCCGTCAATCAGAATAAGTGGATCGTTACCTGCTGCACTAAAGGTGCCGACACCGTGAATCTGAATGGAAGGCTGCTCGTTGCCGGGTTGCGCTGAGTTCTGTATGATCTGTAACCCGGGCACCTTGCCTTGTAATAATAGTGCTGTATTGGCAGTAGGCCTTTTGACAAGCTCTTTTGCAGCTAAAGTAGAAACGGAGCCAGTCAGATTCACTTTTTTCTGGGTACCATACCCAATTACGACAACCTGATCAAGATCTGCAACATCAGGTTGCAGGCTAAGATCAATGACAGTTCTGTTACCCACCGCTTCCTCCTTTGTGCCGTAACCAACCGAAGTGAATACCAAAATGGCATCAGCACCTGCTACGGCAATGGTATACACTCCATCCCTACCTGTTATGGTGCCTGTGGTGGTTCCTTTTACGTTGATACTGACACCTTCCAGGTGCTTACCTTCAAGGTCGGTTACATGTCCCGTAATAGTTGTGGTTGCTGGTTGCGCGCTCACATCACCTACGATAGCCAACGGCACAAAAATAAAGAGGAGTAAAGTACGCAGGCAGTACCTAAAAACAAAGGGCGGCGAATTTTTGGACGAATTTATTCCAGACATTTTTACAAGGTTTTAGATAAAATAGAATTCAATTACAGGCCACGGGTATATACCCATATATACATCTAAGGCAAGTTATAACTGATTCTATCTCAACATGACCAATCGATTGGCCATGTCATAAGCAATTTTAGCATAATTGCGTCATCACTTCAAAATTGTGGCAGTATTGAAAAAGTAATTGGTGCGGGTTGTAAGTTAATTTCAAATAAGTGCGGAATATATTACAAAAATGATTAAAACGACATATGGGATTATTGTACCACAAAAACAAGCATTCATTCGATAGCAGCGATTATCTGATCACACATGCATATTAATATTTTTGCAAAAAAAGATCATCATTGTCAGGCTATTTTGAACAAAAGATTGAGCATATTCATTCGCCTTCGATCCAAAATTGGTAATAAATGCCAGAAAAGGCTGGCTTTGTTGTAGCTGTTTGCATGCTCATTAAGCTATTTTATTCTAAATCTCTTCGCTGTAGGCCTTGGAGATGGTAAACTTACTAATCGAAATTTCTACCTCGCGTTGATTAACTACCTGATCTCGGCGTTCAATGCCTATTTCTAATGCCCTACCTATATTTTCCATAAAATAATATTTAAGCCATTTATCGCATGTAATTAGCTTCGCCTTTATAGCCTACATTGTTAAAAATGTATTCAAAGCCTTGAAATTCAATTTGCGAACCTAAAAAGAACTTAATTGATCATTCGGCACTAGTACAATATCTCCAAACTAGTGTCCCGTTGGCTTATTTATTTACCGAATTTCTATTCCGGAATACTCCCCTTAGATTCTGTTGCTTGCTTCCCGACTATCTCAAGCCTGCGCACAATCGCTCTCGATAAATCAGGACCATCAATAATAACCACCTTATCTTTATTTTCCGTTGCATTCAAGACAAAGGATAACGCTTCAGCGATACGATTTTGCAATCCAAAATTAGACGGCTACATCTCTGCGTCCTTTAAAATATGGGTGCCAATATATCTATTCAATGACTGAGGGGTTACAAGCTCCACTTTTCTAAACAACAATTCTTTAAGAAAAAAAATGGCTTCATGACCTCAATTGGTCTATCGACTCTAACCCAATCATCAGATGCGCTTCACGATGACAATTTAAGAAGCTTTACCAAAAATTCCCTTAGATTATTTATGCTTATTTTTACCAAATTAAAAGTGATATAGCATACCCCAAATTAAATCATTCAGCATATGGAAAATGACGCCATTGAATATAACATAGCAGAACCAGCCGCAGCATTATCCGATTTTGTGGAGAGCATCTGGATGCTTAAAAATAAAAGGCCGGATGAAAAGGAAATCACCCTTTTGCCAGATGGCAGGTTTGACATTATCTTTTCATACGCCAAAAACGAACCGTTTCACGCAACCTTAAAAGGGTTAGAGACAAAATCAGGGCAGGCATTCATCCCAGGAGGTACTGTGATGTTTGCGGTCAGTTTTAAACTCCTGGCAATCGAATACTTACTTAATTTTACAGTAGCTTCAGCGATTAACGATGGCCAGCACCTTCCTACCGGTTTTTGGGGTATTACAATGTCGGACCTTAGTGATTTTGAAATTTTTTGCCAAAAGATCACAGCTGCAATGACTTCACTGATTAAGCCGGCTATTGATAACCGCAAGAAGGAGCTCTTTAATCTTATATATGCAACAAACGGCAGCATGCCTGTAAATGAATTATCTGAAAGAGTTTTCTGGAGTAGTCGTCAGATAAATCGCTATTTTAATCAGCAATTCGGGATTCCACTAAAGTCATATTGCAATATTCTACGGTTTCGTGCTTCTTTAGAGCAGATTAAAGAAGGAAAATTCTTCCCCGAACAGGACTTCGCCGATCAAAATCATTTTATAAAAGAAATCAAAAAGTTTTCCGGAGTAGTTCCAAAAGAACTGCATAAAAATCAAAACGGCCGATTTATACTATTTTCCACACCTACGAAGAAATAATTTTGCATTGTCAAACAAAATAAATGATCATGACAATACGGAATAAAAAGATCGCCATCATTGGCGGTGGCCCGGGCGGTCTAACGCTGGCGCGCCTTTTACAGCTTAAAGGATTTGAAGTAAAGGTATATGAACGGGATATCAACAGGTACACGCGCATCCAGGGCGGGTCTCTAGATCTTCATACAGACGCGGGTCTTGCAGCCTTAACAAAGGCAGGCTTAATGGATGAATTTAAAGCACATTACAGACCGGGCGCAGACCGTACCCGTGTGGTGGACAACCAGGCGAACATTCATTATGACGAGCACCAGGAAAAAGTCAGCCAGGAATTTGGCGGTAAACATCACCGTCCGGAAATTGACAGAGGCCCCTTAAGAGATATCCTATTAGATTCCTTAAAAGAAAATACAGTAGTCTGGAATACCCACATCCTTGGTATTAAGTCCTTAAATGACCAGTGGAAAATCCAATTCGCGAACGAACAGACTGTAATAGCCGACATCGTTATCGGAGCAGATGGGGCTAATAGTAAGATCCGACCGTTTGTAACGGATATTAAGCCTTGCTGGACCGGTATTACGATGATAGAAGGCTCCCTAAAAGACGGCGCCAAAACGGCCCCTAATATTCACAAATTGCTTAAAGGCGGGAAGGTCTTTGCTTATGGTAATGGAAAAACACTAATCGTGAGTGCAAAAGGAAATGGCAGTTTTGGTTTCTCAACCAGTCATAAGACGGCTGAATCCTGGTGTCAAGAAGGCGGAATTGGCTTTCAGGATAATCAACAACTGCTGGATTGGTTCAAAAAGGAATTTTCAGAATGGAGTGATATCTGGTGGGAGCTTTTTGAGGATAAATCAACCCAATTTATACCCAGGCCCCAATACTGTATGCCGCTTGATCAAAGATGGGCACCACAGTCAAACATCACCCTTATTGGCGATGCAGCACACCTGATGCCTCCTTTTGCGGGAGAAGGCGTTAATATGGCTATGCTGGATGCATTAAATCTAAGCGAAGCCCTGACAAATCCTGTGTTCACAGATACAAAGACAGCTATTGCCGCCTATGAAAAGGAAATGTTTAAAAGATTTTCAATTACTGGAAAAGGAACACTATTCAATACGCGCTGGATGCACCAGCCAACCGCGCTTAGGGATATGCTGGCACTATTCAGCAAAAACAAATTGAAACAACTTGTATTTATGACAAAATACATTTCGCATATTTATTTACTTCCGGGACTACGAAAAGCTTTTGCCCCCTCTAGAAATAAAAACAGTGTCGCCTCTGCACTTCGATGAGCGGCAACATAACGGAGAGGAATATCACATATTTGCTGCCCTTTGGGGGAAAAATTACAAATTCGCTATTGCTCAACCGGCATTGCTGTGACCATCTTTGGACAATGAACAGACAAAGATGGTCACAGCAGTTAATAGAATTTGGCAATATAATCACTTCTAGTCGTTAAATTACCTGGCAAAATTGCCTGAAAATATCACTCAAGAGAAAAGACCAAGGTTCCACGGTTATTATCAATCCTTTAAATTCAGAACCGCCTTTACCGATTGGTAATTTTGCAAATCAAGGGAACCATTTGCGTCTGCTTTTATAGTTGAAGAAGCTTCGGCAAATATTACCTTAATTTTATTGAAAGTAAGAGCGAACCCATATGGGCTGGTGCTGCCGATATTCGTTGTCCTTATACTCAATAGATAGGTGCTCGGCGATGCCTTGGTCTGATAAATAAAGAACCGTGTTTGGTATTTATCAGATGACCCTACTCCTGGACATGCATACCAGGCCGTGGCGGCTTCGGCTTCGGGATTGTAATAGACAAGAACGAGACTTTTATCTACAGTTGCTTTTGAAACAGGCAATTGTAGGTTTAATGCACCAGTGAAAGTCTGCTTACCGAATTCATAAAGCACAACATTCGCGTTACCATTGTCGCCTTTAGTTCCTTTTTCTCCATTGTTTCCTTTTTCTCCTTGTTCCCCTTGCTCACCTTGAGCGCCCAAATCACCTTTTTTGCAGCCCGTTATGCACAAACTGATCATGCATAAACCGATCAACATCGTTTTAAATAAATAAGTTGTTTTCATTTTTAAATAATTTTTGGTGATTGACAGAATTTATCAGATACGGCCAGAGAGACAAAGATGCAAGTGCAAATCTGCCTCATGTTTCAATGCAAAAATAGGAAGGAGGCTGACTCCCTTTATCCCATAATTAGGGGATACGGTATACTTAATTAGACAAAAAAAATAGCACTCATCTTTAACCCTAATTCCCATAAACCCACTAGTCGACTTTTTTTAAAATAAATA
>DATJDF010000698.1:0-3822 GCA_035497555.1 Arachidicoccus sp.
GAGAATTTCCACAAATGGAATCTTATATTTATGACCAGAGCTGTGATATTTGCCCAACTCATCCGTAAAACCACCTTTTGTATACCAGCTGAGCAATCTAACATAATAATCTGTCAGTTCTTTTAAAGTGGTATCACGTAATTGCTGACCACCTCCATAACTCCAATCCACCTGGTTTGGATCATCAGGATATTGCACTTTCTGATCCGTTTTAAACATCCATTGGGGGATGGTACTAAAATTTATGATCACAGAGTGACCTTTCGTGTTTTCAAAAAAATCCATAATGATCGGGTCGATCAAGGTAAAATCCCAGGAGGTTTTTTCTTTTGTGGGTGGTTCAAGTTCGGCGACTGCCAGTTTTGGATACGGAAACCAAGGTACAAATCTGACATAGTCTGCCTCCAAATTCGAGAGCGCCTGAAACGCTCCTTGATGCATGGGGGCTCCAGGCCGCACCATTGGATTAGTGACCACCTGTAATGTCGGGGTAGATTTGGATGTCATCAACTTTTCACCCCAATCTACCTTTAAGATTGGTTGGCCATGACTTAAAAGCGCACATAATAGAAATACGCATAGGGAGATACTTTTCATGATATGATAAGTTTAAAAATTATCGGGTATTTTGGATTGAGTATAGTAAATCATTTAGTAATATATCATCAGCCACCTTTATGTTTTTGGGCCAAAGTGACGCTCTTTAAATGACGGAATAATTGTCGTATGCTTATTTGCCTATAAATACTTGTTTTACTGCATTCAGATAATCAAATCCATGGGCTTTGTCTGGCTCAAGATAACTGCCTTCCGCCCATTCATTCCAAGCATTGATGGTGATTAATTTGGGCTGATTGGGGTGACGATCTATATAGACTTTCGCCTGTAATAAAAATCGCTTAAAGTCTGCGACATTTGTTTCTGTCACCATGCCCTGCAGAGCTCCGGGAAACCGTGGATTGGGATCCCAGCCAATGGACACCTGCGGAAAGAAGGGAACGGTAAAGTCATCTGTGAAATGCTGCCAGCCCTCGATCGCTTTAGCACCCCATTTGTCATATCTCTGCAATGGAACATAATGACACCATTGGTAATTGGTGAGACTTTGGATATCTAGTTCCTGGATGGTATTATTCTGGGTACGGCTACTATCACCTGGCACACCTGAAAGATTAGCTGGTATGGCCGCCCATAAAATACCTTGGAGGTGCAATCCCGGATAGCCCGCTTCTTTCGTCTTTTTGGTAAAATAAGCCAACGCTTCTTTCGCTGCTTTAACGGATCCTAATCCCTTAATAAAAGTAGATAATTCGTAAATACTGAATACAGGTTCCCCATTTATTTTATAATAATTCGGTTGGCCAAAATAATCCTTAATAATATGATCGATCATTTTGTTGAAAGTAGCCCTGTTGACGGCGCCGTGCCAATAGAGTTTACTTTTATCCGAAGCGGTATAATCTAGATAACTACTATGGTCATGATTGGCCCACATTAAATAGAATTTCATTTTTTGATTGTTCTTTGCTCCTAAGAAACCTTTATCAAGTCCGTCTTCCAAAAACGGCTTTCCGTCATACCAGTACCAATCATAAATAAAAACATTTACACCGTGTGAAACTGCTGCTTCAATTTTTTGTTCCATTACTTTGGGGTCGGCTTCATTGGTATAACCCCAGAGTGGAACATGGGGTTGCTGGTGGCCTGGGAATTTCGGCTTTGCGTTGTAAATGGCCTCCCACTCTCCTTTTCCATCCTTGAAAACACCAATGTCTTTAAATCTGGCTGCTGGCTGATAAGCAGGCCAGACATAAGCAGCTACATCATATTGTTGGTGTTGCGCTGATTGCGCGTTTGTGGCTATTGCACACACAATTGAAAGGATGATTGAACTAAAATATTTTAAAATGTAATTAATGCTCATTACGGCTTATATTTATTTTCTATAATCACTTATCCTTCTAACTGCATTACAGTAATACAACACACTGTGTCTAGAATTTCACCGCTCTTCATCTTTGTCACAAGCGAGCGCCTCTAAGCGTGGGTTGAATTCCACCAAATTTATCTTTTATATTATCAAATATAATTCGGTATTTGACAAATCAATTGTGTTTTTTGATTATTTGCATACCGTATGCGTTGGTGGCGCACTGTCTAATGCTAAGGTAATGGCAGAATTGGAACGACAGCATCATCCGGACTTAACATTGACAAGCCCAATTCTCTTTTGGGATACTGATAATTGTGAAATCAAATGCTTAAGACAATACAGAGCCGTTATCCAGCGCGTCTTCGATGGAGGAAATGATCAGGAAAAGGAGGAAATATTAAAATTTTACAGATCTGAAAAAATAAAGGAAGTTACAGGAAGTAGTTCGATTATTGGCAACCGTACGCCAATTATGACAGCCTAAATGCTAATTCCCTTTTTTAATCTCAGTAATAACGCCTTCTTTTGCGTGGGTTATAATCCAGTGAATAAGGTCCGGCACCGGTAACTAGAAGATATATCAGACACAGTGTCAAGGCAAAATCTGTTCGGTAGGCATGGAACATGGGTAAGAACCCTTCATTAAGCAGCAAGGGCAATTTTGTGTAGATAAAGGCTGCTACCATAATTGCTAAAAGTGGGATTGTTGCATACCGGGTTAACAGTCCAAAAATAAGAAATAGTCCGAAGAGTATTTCGATACCGCCAACAGTCGGTGCCCAGAATGTTGGATTATGAATGCCTAATTTAATAAACCTGCCAATTCCCAGGGTGTCTGGATAAAGAAATTTCTGGGCTCCTTCCAGAAAAAAGGTGATGCCGGGTATGAACCGGATAATAATTTGCGCTTTAGGGACAGAAAATCGCACGAGGTTTAGATTTGGGTGAATTAGACATTATTAATAAACAAGAAAGCGTTGTAATTTCATGAAATTTTTGACGATAGTAGGAATCCCTATCCTGGCTACCTATTATCTGCCGCTGTTCTAAAATTTATGTTTACAAGTCACTAGGTGCATTTTGCACAGTTTTGCTTTCAATTTGTTGCAGTATATTCCATTTTTGGTCAATGGAGCAGGTCGATGACCTACCTCATCTGCCAGTTGCGAACTTTTTTACGGTATTCAAGTATAAATTTACAACAAAGCCGCAAATAGTGAATAAAGGTAACACAAAATGGAATCTAACGCAGCTATTGGACTCTATTTGTCAACCAGTTATAGGATAAAAGGGGAAGAACTCGATGCATGATTACTATCAAAACCCATATTGAAAGTATTGGCGACACAAGGATGGATTTTTTCTGTAGTTCAGAATTTCTTCAGAATTACCGGCCAATTTTGTCCAATGAAAGTCCGTGTAGTTGTTTCTTTGCTATTTTGCGTGCTCTCTGGTGTCCTTTTGGGACAACAAAGAAGCCTGGATTTTTATATAGTATCGGCCAGGCGAAATAGCCCTTTTCTTCATGGGTATGATAATCAGCAGTCGGCTTATCAGTTAGATGGCCAGACGTTAAATGCTCAGTATGGTCCACAGGTAACTGCCAACAGCAATTTAATGTATGCTCCAACTTATCACCATTGGGGATATGATCCAGCGATTACCAATGGTCGCAATATCAGCGCATTGATGAGTATTTCTAAATCCCTGATCGGAAAAGAGCATCTAGCGTCCAGGCTGGAAGATTTTAGCCTTCAGTCAAAGGCCGCAGGAACCCAACGGAAGCTTTCCGTAAGGGAGCTTGAACTGACTGTAACCGATAGATATCTTAACTGTTACGGTGCTCAGGAGCAGTATGCACTGTCAGAAAAAATGCTCGCTTTATTACG
>DATJDF010000699.1:0-3216 GCA_035497555.1 Arachidicoccus sp.
CTATTGCTGTTCGTCACCATGATGATGACATTAGCCGCCGTCCAGGCTCAAAATGCATTTACATTAATCCCGCTTGGTGTCTATGGCGGTAGCGATGAAGGTAATTTGTCCGCTTATTTACTTGCACCTGGAACTGACACAGCATTTATTGCCCTGGACGGCGGGACAATTTATGATGGTCTTCGTTCCGCAAAAAGGCATCACTTGTTTAAAGGGGATATCAGAACATTTTTACGCCATAACATTAAAGGATATCTTATTTCTCATCCGCATTTGGATCACGTAGCCGGTCTGATCATAAATTCACCGGAAGATGGGCGCAAAAACATTTATGGTTTACCCTTTTGCATCCAGACGCTAAAATCAAAGTATTTCACTTGGTCTTCCTGGGCCAATTTTGCCGATGAAGGAGAGCAGCCAGCCCTTAAGAAATACCATTATCAATACCTTAAACCCGGAACAGAAGCACCCCTTGCCCGTACACGCATGTCAGTTACGCCATATTTATTGAGCCATGCTGTTCCTGGCAAGAGTACTGCATTTTTGATACGGCATGAAAATGTCTATTTCCTGTATTTAGGCGATACGGGTGACGACGAAATTGAGCAAAGTCATAATTTATCAGCACTTTGGGCGGCTGTCGCTCCTTTGGTAAAATCAAAACAACTCAAAGGAATATCTATTGAATGTTCCTATCCGGATCTTCAGCCGGACAATAAGCTATATGGGCATCTGAAACCTGCATTGCTGATGCGAAATCTGGCAGTACTGGATAGCCTGGCAGGGGGTACCCGTCAACATTCTAGCCTCACAGACCTACCCGTTATTATTGCCCATATCAAACCTGCAGGGAATAATGAACAGGTCATTAAGGCGGAATTAACGGATCAAAATCAATTGGGTGTAAAATTAATCTTCCCTAAGAAGGGTAGAAAGATCCTGTTGTAAATCAGGAGAATTAAATGCAGGAGAAACAAAATCCTGTTCTCCAAAATAAAACAAGCAACCGACAATTAAATGGGTAAGTCCAAAATATATTTATAATCCACTACTCAAAGGAGGAATAATTACCGTTGCATCCATGTAGGCCCATTTATATTCACACAGGACGAGATTACTCAATTATTTAACTTCACAATATTATTGGAAGGCCGATAATCAAATTCTGTAGTTAAGAAATGCATTTATCAATACCAGGTCTTAGGGCAGGCAGGCTTGCGATATCCTATGAAGGAATACTTCGGGGTAATGAATCTGAAAATGGAGCCTCATATTATTCACAATCAAAACGCCTCATTCATGGAAAAATAGAACCCGGACATTCTTTTCTCGCCAGGGCGTTTCTCTCCAAAACCGTAATCAATACGCATGCTAAGATCCTTGTTCAGATCGAAAAAATACCGGATACCTAATCCGTAATTCGGTTTAACCAGGCTGCTACTGAAAGCTGTTTCTCCAAAAACAGTCCCGGCACCTCCAAATCCAACAACTGCAAATCTTGGTATAATTCTATAGCGTAATTCTGCCTGAACGGCCGCCATATTCTTGTCTCGGAACCTTCCCTGGTAATAACCCCGCATATGGTCTTCCCCGCCCAACTGTGGCAATAAATAAAACGGCACCTGATCTCCAAATACACCTTCGTAAATGCCGTTAAAAGCTAAGACTAACTGATCATTGAGGGGCTGAAAATAGCGTCCATCGAAAGCAGCGTCCCAACCCTTATAAGATGCTGCGCCAAATAAATCCGGCGTGTAATTAAATTGCAGCTGCCCAAACACCCCTCTGGTCGTATAGGTTACCTTGTCGCGAGTATCATAAGTCTGTCCAATACCAATATAAAGTCTTTTACTTCCATATTTGGCATAATATGGATTTGCGGAGAAAATTCCTGTAGGCTCTGTGCCTCTATTTTTAAACTTTTCAAATCCGGCCTGTAGTCCTGTATAATAGTATGGTGCTATACGGCGCTCAGCCGAAAATGCCAGCTTTATCTTTTGTTCTTTAATATATTCCCGATCTGCGCTGTGTGTCTCAGGCCCTATTCCGTAGAATCCGTAAGGAAAATCCCAGTACCGTAGTTCAGCATTATAATGGTATTTGTTTTCCTTACTCCAAATATCAGCCACAAGCTTTACTTTGGATTGATTGTGGGTCGTATGAGTCAACATTGCATTTAAGGTCGAAACACGGGTAATACTATCCTGCTTATTCAGATAAAACGAATATAAGGCAGCGGCTCCGTATTCAAGGCCGGTTTCCGGTGAGAGAGAAGCCACCGGAAAAGGGAAAAAAGTATTCCTTTTTACCGAATCTTTGTCATTGGATAGAAATTTATGAACCAGCTTATCCACCAGTTTTTTCTGGCCGGCAGCAGGCACTACCCGAAAACTAAAAATTACCAAAAAAACCAGCACAAATATCCTGAACCGCTTATATAACATTCAAAAAGGTTTAGCGTACGCCACGCATTAATTTTTTAATAAGTGGAGCGCACAGAATTAAAAGCACACCGGCAATCAAAGAATATAGGGCCATCTGTTTATATCCTTCTGTATAATTGATTAACCGGTCTATATTCTGCTGTATAATTTCACCAGCAGTCGCCATATGCCCTGGCACAGCCGGTTCTCCCGATGACATACTGGCACCAAGTAATCCTGCACCATATTGTCCGTAAGCACTTGCAAGGAACCACATACCAATCATCACTCCCTGCAAACGCTTCGGTGAAAGTTTCGTCACAATAGACATCCCGATCGGAGACAGACACAATTCAGAAATTGAAATAATAAAATATGCCAAAGTAAATACGCCCAGGGAAGTCATCCCCTGTCCATCTGCTGTAAACCGCAAATAATAAAAACAGTAATAAGAGCCCGCCATTAAAAGAAAACTGATACCAAACTTATGAATCGTATTAGGCTCTTTTCTGTGCTTGGCCAGCCATAACCATACCAAACCCATTACGACTCCAAAAATGACGTCAAAAAAGGAATTCGCAGAATTATTGACAATATTAGGGTCAATTTTTATAAATCCAAACATGGTGTCCGAAAGATTATTGACAGCAAAAATGGCCAGAGATCCTCCAGCCTGTTCAAAAAATGTTTCGAATACAAAATAGAAAAAGATAAAAATAAAAGCAGCAAACAGCTTGGACTTAGCGCCCACTTCCTTTTGCCGCAGGACTTCAAATAGAAAATAAAGCACAGC
>DATJDF010000700.1:0-6662 GCA_035497555.1 Arachidicoccus sp.
CCTGCCTGTGGTGACTCGACATCTAATGCGGTACTGTCAAGAAAAACGCTGTTCTGTAATAAACCTTCAATATCCGGCAATCTATAATGGATCCCTAAGGCGTCCATCCGATTATATTGTTGCTTTAGCCGGATCATAAAACTTTTGTCATCTGTTTTGTTGGTCCAGAGCACTTCTGACAGAGCAAGCATCCTTGGATATACCATGTACTCCAGCCGGTTGGTCGTAGGTATATATTCTGTCCAGATATTGGCTTGTGCTCCGATTACATTCGCAGCCTGACTCGCATTCAAGCCTTTTGGGATAGGATTAAAATGATAGACATTCATCAGGGAACTTTTGTTTGGAAGGGCGTCAAAGTATAGCGGATTGCCAGGTGTCATAATAACTTTATTCCCCTGACGGGCCGCTTCAACAGGCGCATTAGGTACCCATGAACGCCAATACATTACGATCGCAGAAGGTGTAACACCGCCTTCAAGTACCTCATCCCAGCCAATCAGTTTCTTACCATGCTTGATAAAGAACTTTTCCATTCTGCGTACAAAATAACTTTGTAACTCGTCTACATTCTTAATACCCTCTTTTTGCATGGTTACTGTGCATTCAGCAGAATTTTTCCAGCTCTCTTTATTTACTTCATCTGCACCCAGGTGCACATACTGATAAGGGAAAATCTTGAATATCTCAGAAAAGACGTTTTCTGCAAATCTATAGGTGCTCTCGTTACATGGGCATAGTGGAACTGAAAACCCTTCACCTGATTCATGGCCTGCCGAGCAGGCAAGAAATGGGTATAGCCGGATAGCTGTTCTTGAATGACCAGGCATGTCAATTTCCGGGATAATATCAATATGGCGGTCGAGCGCATACTGAACAAGGGCTTTCATTTCCTTTTGGGTATAAAAACCACCATACATTTTCTTTCCATTGATAACTTTTATATGGCTCGGATCTATTTCCATGTCCGGGTTGCCGGTACTGGCTGCAGTTTTGATACAAGCTGAGTCATGGGCATCAAAACTGCGCCACGCCCCTTCACTAGTCAGTTTAGGATATTTCTTTATTTCAATCCGCCAGCCTTCATCATCCGACAAATGTAAATGCAGTTTATTGAATTTATACAGCGCCAGCCGGTCGATAAATTTTCGGAGATAATCCAGTGAGAAGAAATGCCTTGCCACGTCCAGGTGCATACCGCGGTACCCATAAACCGGAAAATCCTGGATATCAACTGCTGGCACCGTCCACTGGATGGCAGCTCCAGTGACGCCCTTTTCCATCATTTCAATCTCATCAGGTAGTAACTGCCTGATTGTTTCGATCCCACGAAATACACCAATATTATCTTTTGCCTTAATTTCAATATGATCTTTCGTAATAGTTAGTCTATAGCCTTCTGCCTTGGGGATCGAAGGATCTATCTTAAAGGCAATATAATTATTTACCGGTTCCTGGTGAACAGTATTAAGCGGTATAGGCAGCAACGCTTTAAGTTGATCCATTTCATTAGCAAATATTTTTTTATCTGCAACGAGACGGGTCTCTTGGTTAAAAACAAATTGTCCGGTTTTAGGTGTCAGAGATTGCGGATATGGAACTAATGGATACCGGTTGCTGATTGCTTCCTTTGTCTGTCCGAGCGACTGTGCAGCTGCGGGCCGCAGGAAACCAATAAGGAGGAATAAAAAAAGTAAAACGCAAACGATTGCGTTAAGAACGGATATAAATCGTTTTTTCTCAGATGTAAAAATAGCTATCATCGCTTTGGGTAATTTGAATCTTTCTTAAATAGTATTATAGTGTAGCGCTTTTATTATAGTGTAGTGCTTTTGGCAACTTCGGATAAATTAAGTTCAGCTATAATTCCTGTTTTGTAATTCATCCTTAATTGTCTAAGTAATTGACTGGTCTTGGTTATCGGTCTTAGTCTCTTGTTCCACCTTCTTTGAGGGATTTTATAAAATCTGCCCAGGCAAAAGGATTAAATATACCGGAAGTAGGTACCATTCCCCTTTGAGATCCAGCCCTGATTTGTTCCCGGGCATGCATATTATAGATAGCATCTCCATCTAATGGCATATAACGCATCTCCTTGAGCAGCCTCTTAATATTGAGATTTTCTCTGGCAATATCTGCATTCGTTCGTTCGATGGGCGCATTCAAGAACATATATTTGAATTGTGCGGGCGTCGGAAGAGGAGAAACGATGGCTGTAGGCAGAAACCCGGTGTCCGCCGCCAAAGTAGGTGAATGTAGAAATTGTGTAGTACTTATATCCTTTGGCACCTCAAGCTTTGCACTTCTAAACCCGATAAAGGAATATTCAATTTGGTCGCCGGGCGAGACAGCAATGGAATAAATCCCCATGTCATTGGCAATGGTACCGCGGTGGGACCCCTTTACAAATATACTAGCACCCGGCAAAGAAGTACTGTCGCTGGCTTTAACGACCCCATACAATTGGACGACTTTTTGCTGCGCATGCGCAAGTTGCATACTAATTGAAAAAATGATGAAAGCCGTTACTATGTGGATGCTTCGCTTCATGCGTACTGTTCTGACTAGTATAAATAGTTTTTGATTTGCCCCTTAGCTTCAAAAATAACGAAATTACCTAAAATCCATGCCCTTTAACTTAATATTAAACGGACTACATTGTTATTTGACAGGAAATTTCACCAAAGTAAACCCTGATGGTTTATTTTTGCAGCTGGTATTATTCTTTTAACAAAATAATGTGTGATGACTGAATCTGATATAATAAAGGCATTGACTAATGTAATTGATCCGGAACGTAAAAAGGATATTATTTCCCTAAGTATGGTGTCCGATATAAAAATAATTGATAAGAATGTTTCTTTTACGATAGGTGTACCCATGGCCTCAGCGCCCCATAAGGGCAGTATAAATGAACAGTGTGAGACCCAGATACGTCAGTTGGACCCGGAAGTAGATGTCAATGTAACATTTACCTCAAAAACCAGTACAATTAACGCCGTCCATGAAAAAGTACTCCCTGGCGTTAAAAATATAATCGCCGTAGTCAGTGGTAAGGGCGGTGTCGGTAAGAGTACCGTATCGGCCAACCTTGCGCTGGCCTTATCTCAGGATGGTTTCAAAGTCGGTTTTATGGATGCTGATATTTACGGACCCAGTGGTCCTATTATGTTTGGCGTCCGTGGCGAACGCCCGATGATGGTCGAAATTGATGGCAAGGCAAAGATTGCACCTTTAGAAAAATATGGGATTAAAATCATCAGTATCGGTTTATTGGTAGATGAAAGACAGGCGGTGGTCTGGAGAGGCCCGATGGTCAGCAGTGCCGTGCGCCAGTTTGTAACTGATGTCTACTGGGATAGCCTGGATTACCTGATCATTGATATGCCGCCCGGAACCGGAGATATTCATTTAACCTTAATGCAACTGGTACCAGTAACAGGGGTAGTCATCGTAACAACCCCTCAGGACGTGGCGCTCGCCGATGCAAAAAAAGGCATCGCAATGTTTAGCCAGGCGCAAATTAATGTACCAATCATCGGTATTGTGGAAAACATGGCCTATTTTACCCCAGCCGAACTTCCGGATAACAAATATTATATATTCGGTAAAGAAGGTGGTAAACATCTGGCTAGTGAATACGACATTAATTTTCTGGGCCAGATCCCGCTGGTTCAAAGCATAAGGGAAGGTGGCGACAAAGGCGAACCAGCGATGATGGGCACCGAAGATACCAGCAAAAAAGCATTCCGTGATTTTGCTGACGAAACGGTTAAACAGATTGCACTGTATAGAACTGAACATATTGTCAATAGGTAGAATCAACTGAATCTCCAGGTCATCACTAAACCTGGCCTGGGAAATTCAGTCAGAAATGGGTAAAACCAACACCATGAAAAAACCTTTATTTTGGGTAGTCACCCTCCTATTATGTATTGGATTTGGAAGGCAGGTCTATGGCCAGTCTGCAGCATCCTACAGAAAAAGCATCCTTAGATATACGAATCAATTCCGGGCCTCCCATGGCCTGGCTCCGGTTCAGAGCGCTTCAGTACCGCAGGACCTGGCACAAAAGCATAGCTCGGATATGGCCAGACGACGTGTTGGCTTTGGGCATAGTGGATTCCAGAACCGGACCGACCGTTTACGCCGCGCCTATGGTCGTGGTATCGCAACGGGAGAAAATGTAGCCTACGGCAATATATCTGCCAAGGAAGTTGTAGACATCTGGATCAACAGCCGGCCACACCGTAAGAACTTATTAGGCAATTTTAATAAGGTTGGCATAGGTATTGCCGAAGACAGCCAGGGAATTCTGTATTTTACCCAACTTTTCGTGCGAACTGACTAAATAACCGGCTAATAAATATATTTATTTGTTAATATCATCTATGGGTTGTTTTATTTTGTACTTTTGCGCACTTAATGATGCCGTAACATCATTTAGTCGCCCCGTAAGGCGTCGACAGAATGTATGTGGGCTATTAAATAAATTGATTAATTAATTAATAGACTCATGAAATCAGGCCGGATGAAGTTCCGACTGATTCCATCTGGTAAAACCTTTAACAAGAGCATGAAGTTATCACAGTTCCGCTTCGATTTACCGCTGAATTTAATTGCCCAGAATCCACCAAAACGCCGAGAAGACAGCCGACTGATGGTCGTTGAAAGAAAAACCGGCCGTATCGAACACAAGCAATTCAAAGACGTATTGGATTATTTTGATGACAAAGACGTTTTTGTTGTGAACAATACTAAGGTATTTCCCGCAAGAATGTATGGCAGGAAAGAAAAAACCGGGGCTAAAATTGAAGTTTTTCTTTTACGTGAACTAAACAAGCAAAACAGGCTTTGGGATGTTATAGTAGATCCAGCCCGAAAAATCCGCGTCGGCAATAAGCTCTATTTTGGTGAAAACGATGAACTGGTCGCAGAAGTAATTGACAATACGACTAGCCGGGGCAGAACCATCCGGTTTCTTTGGGACGGCGATGAGCCGAGTTTTAGGAAAATGCTGGAATTCATGGGCGAAACCCCGCTTCCTAAATATATCAAGCGTAAACCAACCGAGGAAGACAAAGAACGCTATCAGACTGTATATGCAAAATATGAAGGTGCTGTTGCGGCACCTACTGCAGGTATGCATTTCAGCAAAGAGTTGATTAAAAGGCTTGAAATCCAGGGGATTAAATTTGCTGAATTGACTTTACACACCAGCCTGGGCACTTTTAGGCCTATTGAGGTAGAAGATCTGAGCAAACACAAAATGGATGCGGAATATTTCCGTATTGATGAAGAAACCTGCCAGATTGTAAATGCAGCAAAACAGTCTTCACATAGAATCTGTTCAATCGGAACGACCACAATGCGGGCCCTGGAAAGTAGCTTTACAGCCCACGGTCTACTTAAGCCAAATGAAGGCTGGACCAATGTATTTGTACATCCACCGCATAAATTTAATATAGCGGATAGCTTGATAACCAACTTTCATTTACCAAAGACCAGTCTCTTAATTATGGTATGTGCCTTTGCAGGTTATGATTTGGCCATGGAAGCGTATAAGGTCGCTATTAAGGAAAAGTATAACTTTTTCACCTATGGAGATGCGATGCTGGTTATCTAATTAACAGACTTGAATACATTGTAAGGAGGTGCAACTTCAAAGCGGTACCTCCTTTTCAATATAGCGAATCACTATCCTATTTTACAAGTATTCACTGAGCATAAACATGAAATACAATGTTTAACTTTTTAAAGAAGGCTATGAGATCTGATACTGCTACCAGCAGTTGGGATTTCGTTGGAACCGATATGCACAGTCATATTTTGCCCGGGATAGATGACGGGGCACAGACGATGGCTGACTCACTTGAACTGATAGAGAGTATGTATCAGCATGGCTATCGTAAGATGGTCGCTACCCCGCATAGTAGCGAGGATATTTATCCGAATTCCCATGCAACCATACTAGAGAAAAGAGATGAAGTGCGAAAGGTCCTTGCAGAAAAAGGCATCGCCATGGAAATCGAGGCCGCGGCAGAATATATGATCGATGAAAGGTTTGTAAATATGGTGGAGCGCGGAGAAAAAATGCTGGCTATCCATGACAACCGGGTACTGGTGGAAATGTCCTACCTGCTGGAATCTCCTTATTTGCATAACGGTTTATTTGCCCTTCAAACCCATGGATATCAACCCATACTGGCACACCCTGAACGTTATAACTTCTATCATAACCATTTGGATAAATATGATGAACTAAAGGAAAAAGGCTGCCTATTTCAACTGAATTTAATCGCTTTTTCCGGGTATTATGGTAAAAACGTTAAAAAAGTAGCTACTTATCTTTTCCAAAAAGGCATGTACGATTACTGTGGATCTGATATTCACCATCCACGACATACCCATGCACTTCATAGCGTTATGGATGCAAGCGTTTTCAAGGACCTTCAGGCTTATCCTTTTGTCAATAAGCGAATCTGACCTTAATGCCCCAAGGCTGACTATTATTTGACAGTTGATGAGAAATCAACTGTTTTGGGGTTTATAGATCTCTTCAATGATTTCAATGACTTTAGCCGCCTCTGCAGCTCCAGGTAACTCATGCGGTTGCTGCCGATAATATTTACCCAACTCCTGCCAAAACAGGAAATGTCCTG
>DATJDF010000701.1:0-2340 GCA_035497555.1 Arachidicoccus sp.
ATCAATCAGTATACCGGTTATATTGCGGAAAGGTTATTTGTAGATGACGCAGAAGCGGCCAATTCACCTTACCAGAATTTTGGTGTATACGGCGGTGGCGATATAAAATATTTAGACGTTAACAGAGACGGCAAGATTACTGCAGCTGATCAGGTACCCATCGGCTATCCCACCACCCCTGAAATGATCTACGGTTTTGGATTCTCGGTTGGCTATAAAGGCTTTGATGTTTCAGCTTTTTTCCAGGGATTGGCGCATGAATCCTTTATGATCAATGCGAATGACACATGGCCTTTTGCGGGTAACACTTCAAACAATCAACTTTTAAAAGTATACGCAGACAGTCACTGGTCAGAGGCGAATCAGGATGTTTACGCCTTATTCCCAAGACTCAGTACAACGGCCAATATTAACGATGCTCAATCGAGTACCTGGTGGCTTAGAAACGGCTCCTTTCTTAGACTCAAAAATGTAGAACTCGGTTACTCATTGCCGGACAAGCTGCAAAAAAGAATCCATACTTCAGGATTTAGACTCTACGTTAATGCCAGTAATTTATTGACTTTCAGCAGCTTTGATCTGTGGGATCCGGAAATGGGTGGTAATGGACTGGGCTATCCGGTTCAACGGGTCTTCAATATTGGTTTAAACGTCAATTTAAATTAACCTGAATCAATACCAGCGTATTACTCCTTTATAAAAAAGATTATAATGAAAAATATATATTATCGGACAATTGCATTCATATTGCTACTCTCCTTATCATTTTCCTGCAAAAAATTCCTGGATATCGTCCCCGACAATGTTGCCACTTTGGACAATGCTTTTACCAACCGGACAGAAGCAGAGAAGTATTTATTTACCTGTTATTCTTATATGCCCCGTAATGGAGATCGGGGTGATGATCCAAGTATGTACGGGACCGATGAGCTGTGGCAGGAAGCCAATGCGGCCGGCTACCTCAATATCCCGATGGGTTTCCAAAAAATAGTAGAACCTTATGGTGACAGATGGGGAAAGTTTTTCAACGCCATAAGGGATTGTAATATTTTTCTTGAAAATATTGGCAAAGTGCCGGATCTCAATGAATCCGAAAGAAGACAATGGACAGCTGAGGTAAATGTACTCAAGGCTTACTACAACTTCTATCTGGTTCGGATGTACGGTCCTATTCCCTTGATGAAAGAAAATGTACCCATCAATGCGAATGCCTCCAATATAAAACAATACAGAGCACCCATGGACTCCTGCTTTAGTTATATTGTTCAGTTACTGGATAATTCAATGGCTAATCTGCCACTGACGATCAAAAATCCGCAAAATGATCTGGGTCGTATTACCCTGCCTATTGTTATGGCATTGAAGGCAGAAGTACGCGTTTATGCAGCCAGTCCTTTATTTAATGGGAACACACAGCAAAACACCTTAAAAGGCCCGGATGGCAAAATGCTCTTTAATCAGACATTTTCAATTGCAAAATGGGACTCTGCAGTAGCTGCGTGTAAAAGAGCGATCGAAATCTGTGGACAGGCCGGCTTCTCGATGTATCATTTTCAACCTACGTTGACCCAGAGCGACCTGACTGATACGATCAAAACGCAACTGACCATTCGAAACAGTGTCACCGAAAGATGGAATTCCGGAATCATCTGGGCGAATACCCAGGTAAATTCCGGGGCGCTGCAGGCATTTGTCAGTACCTGGTGGGATCCTGAGTTCCTGAATGGAAATACGGTGACAGGTCATTTAAGCCCGCCGCTTAAAATCGCAGAAATGTTTTATTCTGAACACGGCGTGCCCATTACAGAGGATAAAACCTGGAACTATAACAACCGCTATGCGCTGCAGGTAGCAGGCGACTCAGACGAATTATATATTAGAAAAGGGCATACCGGCGCTCATATGAATTTCAATCGGGAACCCAGATTTTATGCGGATCTCGGATTTGATGGCGGCGTATGGTACGGCCAGGGTCAGTATAATGACAAGGACCCGCAAAGCTTATTCTATCTGGAAGGCTTAGCCAAACAAAGAAACGGTTACGGTAAAATCGGTTTCGGTACCGTTACCGGGTATTTTGCGAAAAAACTGGTTCATTACCAGAATGTCATTGGCGATGGTAGTAATTATTCCATAACCGGATATCCGTTCCCGCTGATCCGCGTAGCCGATCTATATCTTTTATATGCAGAATCCTTAAATGAATTCAAGGGGCCAAGTGCAGAAGCATACAGGTATTTAGACTCTGTAAGGGTCCGGGCCGGTATACCTACCGTAAAGGATGCCTGGGATAATTATTCTACCAACCCGGCAGAATATAACAGCCAAACCGGTCTAAGA
>DATJDF010000702.1:0-21362 GCA_035497555.1 Arachidicoccus sp.
GGAAGGTAGTAACTATGCCCACGGTGTAACACCATAGTAGGATGGATATCATTTTCTACAAGGAATGCATCGAGTGCCTGCTGCGCTTCATCATCTAACCCTTTTAGCTCATCTAGTGGTTTATTCGTATAAATTGTAATAGGTGTACCCGTTGTTGAAACTACTTTGGACCAATATTTATTCGAGGAAGATTTCCAGCCTGCGCCACTGACGGCACTCATGAATCGGGAATAATTTGCACGCCCGTCCTCGTCGCCATAGGTGAACTGTTGAATCGTAATTCTACCTGCGGTGTCCTGTAGTCCTTTAAGCGGCATGAAATAAACAGGACCTATTCCCAGACTGGCTGAGAGATCGATTTTATTTTTCGGATCCATGGACATAAACAATGTATTCAATATATCATAAATATCGAACTTCTTCTTATTACCTTCCTGGCGACCCGCTTTTAATTGCTGCTGCACTTCATGCATAATTAAACTGCTGATCTTAGGATCGTCAATTGAGGCAAAGCTACCAGCAACATCCACTGCATCCTCCAAAGAATCCTTACCGCGCCCTTTGTCTAGTCCTCGAACAAAGGCGAGCATTAATTTTTGGGCATTTTCAGGATCCATTCTGGACAGAAAATCATCCAGCGTATTATAGTTCGCTGCCATTTTGATCCATTTTTTAAATTTATCAAAATAGACATCCATTAAAAGTGTATCACTTGTAAAGCCTTTGCCCCCTTTCTGCCAGATCATATTGTAAACGCCATAATCCTTTCCGTTCACATAGCTGGAAGTATATATTTCGTCTTCACTGGTAATGGTCAGGTAATATAAGTCAATAGCAGAAAGCGGCTTTAAGGATGCATAACGGACAGCATTTGGCTTTTCATGTAAACCATTTATTTTGTTGATGAAATTATCGATTCCGACAGAATGAATCTTGGACTGGATCTGCTGCATCGCTAATGGCGTATCCTTTTTCATTACGCGCGCCGCGTAATGAATTTCTGTTTGTACCAAGAGCTTAAAATAGGCTACCGGGTCATTCATCTTGCCTTCGATATCTTCCATAGTAAGCGTTCCACCATTAATTTCATCTAAAAAAGGCATTAATTGTCTTCCGATAAAACTGCCTGTACCGCTACGTGCAGTGGCAATCCTTGCGATAAGATTTACAAGTGGATCAGAGCTTTTGCGGATATGCTCGCCCAAATTCGTATAAGAAGCGGCATAGGTATAGACTACATCTGCATTTTTGCGTGCTACTACGCTAACCACGCTGTCTATGGCTGGAAAATCGTCGTTTTTACTCAGGATATACAGGGCTTTGTCCGGGTGCGCTCCGATTTCCTTATCCAGGAGGATGTATTGAAAATTGGGCTTGCCTGGATTATCCTTGAAGGAAAAATTAATAGAAATAAGTGTGGCGACTTCGGCCTTATTCTCCTTAAGAATAGGACTGATATCCTGATGTTTAATTTCCAATTCCATGGCATCCTGGTACCCCTTCACTGTGTTTGTTAGCAGTGCCCCGGAAATATCTTTTGACAGAAAGCTGTTTTTGTAAGCATACAGCAATTCGTAAAGTCCTCTTAGAAACCGGATTTTACCATTATTATCTAATTGTGATTTTTCAATCCACTTCTGGACCTTGTCAACTTGTTTCGTAATGGCCTTATTGGAGACCATGTTCAGTTCCTTGTTGTCAGTATAGGGTGTAAAGGAGTCATCTTTAGTGCCGTCGGCAGCACAAACTGATAATTGCGCTTTATCGACCTGGGCATGAAATCCTTGTCGGGAAAAGGGAATGTCCTGTGCTTGGCTTTGATTAAAGCTACTGCTGAGTAGAAACAAAATGCCGGACAATGTAATAATTCGCTTCATTTAAATTTAAAATTTTGCGTGCTTTAGTTGATATATCCCAAATAATGTTCATTTTCCACAATAAAACGATGGAACTGTTCAAATATCTAATGTAAATGCCACTAAATTTAGCGTAGCTGGTTAGAGGAAACGCTTAGAGATAGCATAAAACCACTTAATTCAGACGTAAAAGTGGCCCTTAGGTTTAGCATCATAAAATCAGAATCAACGTTTTATTGAATTATGTCTTGTCAATATAGGGAATTTACTGATATCAGCAAAAATACGACCAAATGCGATTAACAATTAGATAATGCTTAATTTGTTGCTGATCTTTAAGAAGAAATTATTTTTGTGTAAATTTATAAATATATGGAAACCACACCGAGGAAGATTTTAATTGTAGATGACGAGCCTGACATCCTGGAAATCATTGAGTTCCATTTAAAAAGGGAAAATTTTGAGGTGTATAAGGCCCGAGATGGAAATGAGGGCATTGAAAAAGCAAAATTAATAAAACCGGACCTAATTATACTTGATATGATGATGCCCGGCAAAAGTGGCCTGGAAGTTTGTGAGATTTTACGTGCTCAAGCTGCTTTTGAAGACACCTTGATTGTATTTCTGACGGCAATCAGTGGGGATCAGCATGAAATCAGCAGCCTTGAAATGGGTGCAGATGATTATGTCAACAAACCAATTAAGCCCAAAGTCCTAATTAGTCGCATTAATGCCCTGCTAAGACGCAGTCCAAAGGTAGAAGATGGTAAAGTACTGGAAATAGGCCCCTTAAAAATTGATCCATTGCAATTTATTGTATATATTGAGGGGCAATCCAAATTACTGGCGAAAAAGGAGTTTGAATTATTATACCTTTTAGCTTCCAAACCTGGACGGGTATTTCTGAGATTTGAAATACTGAATAAGGTATGGGGAACGGAAGTTATTGTGGGAGACCGGACAATAGATGTCCATATCCGTAAAATCAGACAAAAGCTAAATTTGGATTGTATAACCACTGTAAAAGGAGTGGGTTATAAATTTGATTTATAAGTATATATAAAATAAAGTGTTGTTGTTATGGCGCGTACGAAGAACTTATCGCCTGGTCAACTGGCCCTCATTACGGCCTTGTTGGTTAGCGCGGCAGTGGGCATCTGTTTTTTATTTTTCCGCATATTGTGGTGGCATGCCGCCATTGCCACATTCTGTGTGTTTATCTGTAATTATTTTATTTTCCGGGAGGTCTTGAGGCGGTTTGTATTTCGGAAAATCAAATTAATCTATAAACTGATCTATCAGACAAAAGCCAGTAAAAGGGAAGAGATGTATTACAAACACATTCTTCCGCAGAAAAGCATCCAGGAAGTAGAGGATGATGTGACCAATTGGGCTAATAAAAGGAGCCAGGAGCTGGAATCATTAAGGTTTATGGAACAGTATCGCCGGGAGTTTTTACAGAATTTCTCTCATGAAATCAAGACGCCCATATTCGCAGTTCAGGGTTATCTGAATATGTTGATATCCGGTGGGGTAGAAGATCCGGAAATGATCCAGCAGTATTTAGGGAAAGCAGAACATAATGTTGACCGGATGGCACATCTGATCCGTGATATTGATGAAATCTCACAATTGGAATCGGGTGAACAGGCGCTGGTACAAAGTAGTTTTGTCGTCCAGGATCTGATCCGGGAGGTACTGGAGAATCTACAATTAAAAATTGAAGGCAAAGAGCTTCAGTTTGGCATCAAAAGAGGTTGTGAAGCGCCTGTGCAGGTTTATGCGGATAAAGAAAAGATTCGGCAAGTCATCATTAATCTTGTGTCGAATGCAGCAAAATATGCCAGCTCCATTGGAGAAGTCACCGCAAGTGTCTATAAAATGGATGAAGACCGGGTTTTAATAGAAATAAGTGATAACGGTATCGGAATCGCAGAAGAACATCTGCCCCGTATTTTCGAAAGATTTTACAGGACCGATCAAGGCCGTAGCCGCCATAGTGGAGGTACAGGTCTTGGGCTAGCCATTTGCAAACATATTATTGAAGCCCATGGCCAGAATATACATGTTCGCAGTAAACCTAATGTCGGAACGACTGTAGGATTTACGTTAGCGGCGAGAAAACCGGTCCAATGATTTCCATTAATGCAATTTGCTGTTATTGAAGTTCAATAGAGACGGAGTATTCAGAATGGTGAAATTTTCTGAATGCTATCCTTGTAATTATGAGATTTTAAAATTACGGATAAAACCTTTAAGGAATTGTAGAGATTGGATAAAAAAGGCGATTAGATTAAGCGATTGAAACAAACCAAAATTGACAATTATGTTTAACGCTCCGGTCTCCTTAAGGGTAGAATTGGAAAAGCGGAAGTATAGTTGGAGTTTAGTCATCGCCTGGCTACTTAAGATTCTGCTCAGTATAGTTACAGCCAACTATACAACGATCCATGAAAAATATATGGATCACGGCAATCCTGACTTTTATTATTTTGGGTTGGTCAAATACTCTATTTTTATGTGCCCAGGGTGTCAAACCCTGCCAGGATATAAGGAAGAATGGATTGTATTTTTTCACCTGAAATATAAGGGTTATCTCACTTTACCTTATCGTTATAGAGGCTGTTGGAAAGAATAATGGCCAATGCATCAAAATCCTATAAAGTTTTAGTTGATTTAAAATCTCACTGTTCGTTTGATTTTAAAACCTGTATTTTTTCGGTAAACCCTTCTATTTCCAAAGCATCTTTCAAGTTGTAATCCCCGATCCGGGTGCGGCATAGCTTACTGAGGTGTGCCCCTACGCCGAGATGTGCCCCAAAATCGTTTGCCAGTGTCCGGATATAAGTGCCCGTCGTACAGACAACTCTAAAATCTACTACAGGTAGCTCAATACGCGTAATTTCAAATTGATGGATGGTAATTTTTCGCGGCTCAAGTTTGATATCCTCCCCTTTACGTGCAGCTAAATAGGCCGGTTTGCCGTCTTTCTTAATAGCAGAGTGAATCGGAGGTGTCTGGTAAATCTCTCCGGTAAATGGTGTCGTAGCCGCATAAATATCTGCTTCTAGAAGGTGGTCTAAGGATTTGAAGTCTACCGGGGTGCTTTCCAGGTCATATGTTGGTGTCGTTGCTCCAAGCGTGAAACTTCCTGTATATTCTTTTTCCTGGGCCATATACGTATTGATTTTTTTTGTAAATGCCCCTGTACATATTATCAGCAAGCCAGTAGCAAGTGGGTCAAGTGTTCCTGCATGCCCAACTTTAGAAACGCCGGTAAGTATGCGAATTTTTTTGACGGCATCAAAGGAAGTCCAGCGAAGGGGTTTGTTGAGTAAAATAACCTGACCATCTAAATACGATTGCATGGCTGGATGTATAGGCTTTTGCCGCATCTTTAATTAAATTTTATCGCCCTGACCGGCTTAATTTTCTTAACAAAAAAGGTAGGGATAAGCAGGGATAAATAACAGACAATAAAAGTGCCAATAGAAATTATGGCGACCTGGTACCAAATGATATGCACTGGTGCCACCCGAACATAATAGGCTGATTCATCTAATTTAAGCATACCTGTATACTGTTGGAGCAGGCAGATGCCGATACCGAAAATCAAACCAAGTAATACCCCACGAATTGCGATCAGGGAAGAGTGATACAAAAATATTTTCTGGATTAGCCAGTTGCTGCCTCCCAGTGACTTTAGTACCCCGGTCATCTGGGTGCGTTCAAGCACCAGGATGAGCAGGCAGGTAATAAGGTTGATGACCGCAACGATGGCCATGATAATGTAAATAACCTGTTTATTGACATCCTGGATATTCAGCCAGTCAAATATATTAGGATATACTTCCTGGATGGTTTTAGAAACCCAGGAGTCCGGTAGCTCCTTATAGAGTGCCAGGGAAGTAGCCTGCATCTGGGTCGGGTCTTTTAGAAAAACCTCGTATCCACCAATTTCATTTTTATTCCAGCCGTTGATTCTTCGGATCAGGCGCAAATCGCCAAGTGCAAATAATTTGTCGTATTCTTCGATGCCGGTTTTATATAGCCCCACGACCTCTAAATGACGCATTTGTGCTCTTTCTTTGGCACCGGAGATAAAATAGACCGAAACAGTATCGCCCAAATGAATGCGTAGTTCCTTGGCAATCGGTTCAGAAATTACGATTTCTTTACTATATAGAGAATCTTTAAATTGAAGCCAGCGGCCACCAACCAGAAAAGACTTAAGGTTGGAGAAGTCATAACGATTTCCAACGCCTTTAATCAGAATCCCTTCGATATCTTTTTTATGTTCGATTACCGCTGATTTGGTTGCAAAGGGCTGATATTGTTTAATATTAGGAAACTTGCTTAAAATAGAATCCACGTCATTATTTTGCACAAGTGGCGTCTCTTCCGCCACGAGCGCTTTAAGAGGTTCAAATTGCTGTACACGGATATGCCCCCAGAAATTATAGATTTTTTCACTGATGGCCTGTTGAAATCCATTGACAAAAGCAGAGGAAATGATCATCGAAGCCACACTAATAGCTGTCGCCACCGTTGCCAGGCGGATAATGAACCTGGAAAAGGATTTTTGCCGGTTAAAGGCAATGCGTTTTGCTATGAAAGAAGATACATCCATCTGGGTGACTGTTCTAAATCTATCTTTTTATTGAATTGATCAGTTGTATGAACTTTTTTTACCTTTTAATAGCAGCGAAGTTAATCATCTCAAGGCAAATTCATGTAAATTTCAGTAGAGCAATTTTTCCTGTATTTTAGCGTTGGTAAAGAGGTCTGAGGTGCACCTGAGTTGGGGAAGTCACCCGACTTCCCCAACTCAGGTATATATTACAAAACAGAAAATGTAAATTAAGTAAACCAGGTAGTTAATGAGCTTTAATTCGGCAAAGACCCCTAAATACAAAATAACCTTTTAAACATGCAGGTAAATTACCAATCAATTCGATTTTGTTTTCGGATATGTTTCACAAGGGGCTTTTTGGCATGCTGCGGCCTGCTGGTTCTGTTTTGTAGTGAGAAAGTCTATGGACAAATAAATTATAGCGCGGCGGGCACTCAGCGTGGTGGGTTTCAGCCCTTACCTGCTGACGCAGCCGGGATCCATGCCGTTCAGTTTTCTGTTGCAGGTAATCAGATGGCTTATGCCATTATAGACTTAGGTCAGAGCCAGGGTCTGGAACTGGATTTTGATGATTTTGATCCCCGCCCCAAAGTATATAATTATACCTTCCTGTTATGTGACGAGCACTGGCAACCTGTTTTATTATCAGCTTTTGATTATCTGAAGGGATTCAATCAGGCTCGCATTACTGATTATAAATATAGCAGTGTCGCCAGGACGAAATACCTGCATTATAAAGCGGTATTACCCAATAGTCAGTGCATGCCTATTAAGAGTGGCAATTACCTGCTTAAAGTATTTTTGGAAGGGGATACCAGCAGGCTTGCTTTTGAACGCCGGATGCTGGTCGTAGATCCCAAAGTTAGTATAGCTGCCACGGTGGGGCAACCTGCAGATTTTGCAAGGTCCGCTGAATTTCAGAAAGTGCAGCTTTCTATTGACGTAAGCCGTCTTCATGTGCAAAACCCCTTACAGCAGGTGAAAGTAGTGGTGTTACAAAATGAGCGCTGGGATAATGCAGTACACCATTTGCAACCCGCTTTTATGCGGGGTAGTATTTATGAGTATAACGCAGAGAGAGACCTGCTCTTTGAATCGGGAAAGGAATACCGCTGGGTAGATCTGCAAAGCTTCCGCTTCCAGAGTGAACGGATAGCAGGTGTGCGAATAGCAGATAGCGCCGTCCCGTATCAGGTAGAGGTAAAAACAGATATAAGCAGACAATCTGTCCAATATATGCCCTATGCCGATTATAACGGATTTTTTAAGATAGCCAGTTCAGAGCATATTAATCCATGGTGGCAAGGGGATTACGGTTGGGTGCGCTTCAGCTACCGGCCTCAGGACGGTCAACCCTTGGTAGGGAAGCAGCTATACATACTGGGACAGATGAATGGTTATCGTTATGATGGCAACAGCCTAATGCAATTTGACCCTGCTAAAGGTTTATATGAAAAAACTCTGCTGTTAAAGCAGGGTTTCTATAGCTATTTATATGCAACTAAATCAATTGATGGGCAATCATCTGTAGAAATAAAATCTACTGAAGGTAATTACTGGGAAACAGAAAATGACTATACTATTTTAGTCTATTATCAATCCTATTCGGACCGGGCACCACAATTAGTGGGTTGTACCACCATCAATTCCAGAAAGTGAATTATTACCAGAATTCATTAATATCATCCTTCCTGCATTCGAACAATAGCATGCTCCATCCCTGTGATTTCTGCAAGTCCTTTTAAGCGGCCCACAAAAGAATACCCGGGGAAGCTCTCCACTGCCTGGTCAATATGCAACTGATGACCATGATCCGGCCGCATGGGAATCGAACGGTTTTCCTTATGCTGTAATTCGGTAGCCAGTTTTACAATGGTAAATAGATCCGCACCTCCTTCAAGGTGATCTGCTTCGTAGAAATTACCAGCATGATCTCTTTGGGTGCTCCGCAGGTGTAAAAAATAAATTCTGGAGCCAAAATCTCGGAACATTTTAGGTAAATCATTATCTGCTCTGGCGCCATAGGAACCTGTGCAAAAACAGAGTCCCATTGATTTAGATGGTACATTTTCCAATAGTGCCCGAATATGGCCGGCGTGGCTCATAATACGGGGCAATCCCAGAACCGGGAAAGGTGGGTCATCAGGATGAATCGCCATCTGGATACCAGCCGCCTCCGCTGCGGGAGTAATCTCATTTAAGAATCTAAATAAGTGCTCCTGCAACTTTGCCTCATCTATTCCTTTGAATTCTGCCATCAAAGCTAGGATCTTATCTTGAGAGAAGGCTTCTTTGCTGCCGGGAAGCCCCTGCATACAGGAACTGGCGAGTAAATTGCGCTGCTGCGGGGTCAGTTGATCAAAATAGGCCTGTGCCTGCTGGATCTGCTCATCAGAATAGTCTTTGCCCGCATCTGGCCGGGCTAGAATAAATAAATCAAAAGCCATAAAGGCGACCCATTCAAAACGCAGTGCTGCTCCGGTCGGGGTAGGGAACTGAAGGTTGGTGCGCAACCAATCCAATACTGGCATAAAATTGTAAGTGACTACCTGAATGCCATTTTTGCCTAAGTTTTCAAGGCTGATTTTATAATTATCAATCCAGGTCTGGAATTTGCCATTTCGTTTTTTGATGTCCTCATGTACGGGCAGACTTTCGACCACGGTCCACTGGAGTCCTGCTGCCTCAATAATATGTTTAATTTTTTTGATCTCCGCATCCGGCCAAATCTCTCCAACAGGAATCTGGTGGAGCGCGGTTACCACTCCACTACAGCCCGCCTGCGCGATATCCAGTAATGTCACGCCGTCTCCAGGGCCGTACCAACGCATCGTTTTCTGCATCATAATCTCCCTTTATTAATGATAAAAGTAATATAAACCTTCACTCAAATTAATCAAATACACTACAAAGATAAGTTGTGTTTTACTAAACACTAAACCCCGCCAAATACTGTAAAGCCGCCATCAACAGTAATGGTTGTGCCGGTTACAAAACGGGAGGCATCACTGAGTAAATAAATTAATGCACCATTCAATTCTTCAGGAGTTCCAAAACGGCGATAAGGTGTTGCTTTTATAATCAAGTTGCCTCTTTCCGTTAGTGAGCCATCTTCATTGGTCAGCATCCGACGGTTTTGTTCGGTCAGAAAGAAACCCGGTGTAATGGAATTTACCCGGATTTTATCCCCATGACGCGCAGCTGCTTCCACACCAAGCCACTCCGTATACCGATCGATGGCTGCTTTCCCCATGCTGTAGCCCAATACCCGGGTTAAGACAACTTTGGAACTAACAGAGGAAATATTCACAATACTGCCTCCATTTTCCCGCATGGCGGCACCCAGAATATGCGTAGGTATTACACTACCCCATAGGTTTAATTCCAATGCTTTTTTCGTACCCGCTATATCTAAATCAAATATGTCCTGTTCTGGTTTGAGTAAGGCCTCCGGCACATTGCCCCCAGCGGCATTGACGAGGCCGTCTATTTTACCAAATTTTTCAAGGATGGCGTTTTTAGCCTTGACTAATTGCGCTTCATCCATGACGTCAGTCGAGAGGGCTAACACTTCACCACCTAAAGCAGCAATTTCCTTTTCTTTTTTTTCAAGTCGTTCGCTGTTACGTCCCAGTATGACTACTTTACCGTTAGCATTAGCAATTGCTGTAACAAAGGATCCGCCGAGGATCCCGGTTCCACCGGTAACGACAATAACCTTATCTTTTAAAGAGAATTCATTCATATTATTTCAAGTTTATGTTGTTTGATTGCTTTGGCACCTAAGCGCAGAACTGATGTTACTTCACTTCAGGCAAAAAATGATTATGTTGTAACCAGTGTTTTAAACGGATCATCCAATCATCTGTGGTAGTCTCATTATGAGCCCCAAACCCGTGCCCGCCATTTTGATAAAGATGCATTTCAACGGGAATGTGATGGGCTAGAAGTGCCTCGTAATAACGAAGGCTGTTGAGCGGGGAAACCCCTCTGTCATCACTGGCCTGCACCAGGAAGGCGGGCGGTGTATTTTCGGTTACCTGCAGTTCATTTGAAAACTCGTTGATGGTCGCTGTATCCGGGGATTTGCCCAGCAGATTGTTTCTGCTACCCATATGTGTGAGGCCGTCCCGCATGGATATAACCGGATAAGCCAGGATTGAAAAATCCGGACGAAGTGATAGCTGATTTGGGTTGTCTATTACCGCATCGGTTAAATGAGTTGAAGCTGTAGCTGCCAGGTGACCACCGGCTGAAAAGCCCATAATCCCCACTTTATCACTTAAAATATCCCAGTCTTTTGCATGCTCCCTGACAATCTGAATAGCACGCTCAGCATCCTGTAACGGCCCGATCGATTTATCTTTCATGATTTTGTCGGAAGGCAGTCGGTATTTAAGTACGACAGCAGTAATTCCCCAGCTGGCCATTGTTTTTGCAATGTCGGTCCCCTCCTTGTTAATGGCCAGTATCCCATAGCCACCACCTGGACAGATAATTACCGCAGTATGACTGTTTTGAGCTGCATTAGGTCGAAAAACAGTCAGTGTAGGGGTTGTTACTTTGCTGACACGCGCAACGCCGTCTTTTCCCAAATCTGTCTTTTCCTGGTATTCAGCATTTTGGATGCTGCCAGGGACTTGTTGATACAGCTTAATCACTTCCTGCGCCATAATCGTATGTTGCCAGAGCATGCCACTCAGGCAAAGAAAAAATATTTTTTTCATCTGATTATTTTTTGTGACCGGGCAGTGTAAAACCCCCGGTCACCCTAAATAATATTAAAGATCGGTAATTAATTTATAACGTGGCACCAGTGCTTTCATGATAACCCAGGCGATCAGGTATGCAACTGCACAGATGGCAAACATAATAGTATAACCCGTTTCAATATGTCCCAGGCCTTTATAGTAGTCAAATAACCAGCCGCCAATTTTAGTAAGTACAACACCGCCCAGGCCACCAGCCAGACCGCCGATTCCTGTTACCGAACCTACTGCTTTTTTGGGGAACATATCAGATACCGTAGTAAAGATATTGGCTGACCATGCCTGGTGGGCAGACGCACCGATACCAATAAGAATAACCGGGAGCCAGAAGCCATATTGCCCTAGGGGTTGGGCCAGTAAAACAAGTAGCGGGAACATTGCGATGAAAAGCATGGCGCGCATTCTCCCGTCATAAGGCTGCATCCCTTTGTTGATAAAGTATTTTGGGAAATAACCACCGAAAATGCTGCCAAACATTGTCATAGTATAAAGAACCGCCAGTGGAAGCATAACAGCTAATTCATTAATGCCGTATTGTACATTCAGATAGGCGGGTAACCAGAACAGGAAGAACCACCATACGCCATCTGTCATAAATTTGCCTACCGCAAAAGCCCAGGTCTGCTTGTAACCGAGTAAATGACTCCATTTGATTTTACGGGCCTCCTGTTCTGCAGTCGGTACTCCTTCTGTTAATTGATCGCTATTGATATAATCCAGTTCCGAAGCGGACAAACGCTTTTGTTTTTCCGGTTTCTCATAATACTTCATCCAAAAGAAGAGCCATAGAAAACCCATCGCACCGATGGAAATAAAGGCCGCCTGCCAGCCCCAGTGTTTTTCAATCCAGGGAACTGTTAGTGGTGCCAGGATGGCACCGATATTTGAACCGGAATTAAAGATACCGGTCGCAAAGGCACGGTCTTTTTTAGGAAAATATTCGGCGGTTGCTTTAATGGCAGCCGGGAAGTTACCTGATTCTCCGATGGCAAGTACTGATCTTGAAATGATAAAACCAAATACAGAAACAGGGAATATCGCAAGGCCAAAAAAGCCTAAAAATGCAACGATCTGTTCACCCATCGGAATGGCCAGTGCATGAAGCATTGCACCCAGTGACCAGATGATCAAGGCCCAGGCATAACCTTTTTTAGTACCGATTCTGTCCACAATTCTTCCTGCGAACAAAAGACCGATGGCATAGACAAATTGGAAAACGGAAGCGATATTTGCATAGTCCGTATTGGTCCAATGGTATTCTTTGGCCAGGCTGGGCTCTAATAAACTTAATACCTGACGATCTAAGTAGTTGATAGTAGTGGCTGCAAACAGGAGGGCGCATATTGTCCACCTGTATTTGCCGGCTTTCTGAGCGACATTCATATTTATATTTTATTTAATAGATTGAATAAGTTCCAAAGCCTTTCTGGTCATTTCTTCCAGGGTGTTAAAATCGTTTTCTTCAAGTAATGTTTTAGTGATTAATTTACTTCCCATGCCCACAGCACTCACACCGGCAGCAAACCAGTCCTTCAGATTGCTTTCTTCCAGCTCAACACCGCCGGTTGGCATGAAGCGCATTTGTGGGAATAGTGGTTTGATGGCGGCCATAAAACCGGGTTTGAGTAAATTGCCGGGAAATAGTTTGACAAAACGGATACCATTTTGCTCGGCCTGATTGATTTCAGAAGGAGTCATGCAGCCTGGCACCCAAGTCAGTTGGTGTTTTTGAACGTAAGCAAGAATTTCGGCTGAAAAACAGGGAGATATTAGAAAATCTGCACCCGCCCTGTGGTAATCTGCCGCGTCTTTTTCATTTTTAATAGTACCAATGCCCAGCAGCATGCCAGGCATAGACGCATCACGTAATTGTAACAGCCCCTTGAAATTTTCAAGCGCAGCCTGGCCCCGATTGGTATATTCTACCACCCGGATACCTGCATTGTAAAGGGCAGTCAGTACATTTTTAGACACAACCGGGTCTGGGTGAAAATATAAGGGCAACATGCCTTGCTGGCCGATTGCATCGATAATGGTACTGGACATATTTATAATGATTTTTGTATTAATGATTGTTTTTTCATTCTCTGCTCGATCGAAGATAGGGTCTGACGGGTATGGTCGCCCATTTCATAAAATTTGCCGGTAGCAGCAGCGGTGGCAAAGTCAACCATTTTCTGCTCTTCGTAATTCTTCAGAGAACCGTATAAAAGCCCCGCCATAAAACAGTCTCCTGAACCTGCTCTGTCAACAATAGCTGAATAAACTTGCTGGGCGGAAGTGTAAAGACGTCTCTGCCCAGCTGTATATACAGTTGCAAAATACTTTACCTGTTCATCATTTTCGCTAAAGCGAAAGGTATTGGCGACCAACTTACAGGTCGGGAAAGCTTCCATTACTGCAGCCGAGCTATCAGCCGCATATTTAGCTAATTCATTCGGATCCGTTGTATGCTCAGCAGCTGGATCAACCGGTGTTCCCAGCATCTGGTTTGCCGCCCAAATATTGCCCATTATTGTGTGGGCATATTCAGCGAGCGCGGGGATAACCTCCAGTGGCGTCTTTGCGTATTTCCAGAGCTTTGAACGGTAGTTGAGATCCAAAGAGATCTGTATATTTTTTTTCGCTGCCGCTTCTACCAAAGCCTGACATACAGCCGCGGCGGAGGCAGATACAGCAGGGGAGATGGCGGTCAGGTGTAAATGGCTGATCCCCTCCAAATAACTATCAAGATCCAGATCCTCCGGTTTTAGTTCCGCAAAAGCCGAATAGGCGCGGTCATAGATTGCCCCTGCACTTTTGAGATCGGCTCCCTGATGCAGATAGTAAGTGCCGATGCGGGAACCACGCTGAATAATTTTATCTGTCAGCACTCCGGCGGCTATTAAATACCGGCGAATCTCGTCTGCCATAAAGTTAGCCGGCATCGCCGTACCAACGGAGACAGGAACAGCCCAATTAGCCAGCGCGAGTGCCACATTCACCTCTGCTCCACCTACATAGGTTTTGAGCAGTGGATTATCCGGCCATCCCGGTTCAGGAGACATCCGCAGTAATATTTCCCCAAAACATAGAACTTGCTGCATGTCTTATTTATCATTTTGCGTGAGCTCCGGCCATCCAAAATAGGTGGCGGCATTATTAAAACAAATATCCCGTACAAGTTTTTTTACCCAGTCAATATCTGCTGGAAGTTCACCTTTTTCTATCTCATTGCCAAAAAGATTGCAGAGGATTCTTCTGAAGTATTCATGCCGCGGATAAGAGAGAAAACTTCTGGAATCTGTAAGCATCCCGACAAAACGGCTCAAAAGACCCATATTAGACAGTGCATCCATTTGCTTGATCATACCATCTTTCTGATCCAAGAACCACCAGGCTGCACCGTACTGGATTTTACCAGGAGTCTTCCCATCGTTGAAATTGCCGGTCATAGTGGCAAAGAGTTCGTTATCTGAAGGATTCAGGTTGTAAATGATCGTTTTAGCCAATCGGTTTTCATCATCCAGGGTTCTGAGGTATTTAGACAATGAACGCGCCTGGCTGAAATCTCCAATGGAATCGCAACCTACATCGGCGCCAATAGCATTGACCAGACGGGTATTATTATTACGGATAGCACCTAAGTGAAATTGCTGTACCCAGCCACTTTCATGATCCCAACGACCAAATTCAAGGAGCAAGGCCGATTTGATTTTTCGTGCCTCTTCCTGGCTGACAGCCTTTCCAGCCCGAAGTTTGGTGAAAACGATTTCAACCTCACTGACAGAAAAATCAGCCACATATATTTCTTCAAGACCATGATCAGAGACCTTACAACCTACTGAATCGAAGAAATCATGTCGACTCTTGAGTGCCTTAAGATAATCATTATAATCACTGATTTTGGTATCCGATACCTGCTCCAGCCGGGCTACATAAGCGCTAAAAGCGGCCGGGTCATCTGCATTCATAGCAGCATCCGGACGAAATGCGGGTAAAATGGGTATTTCAAAACCCTGCTGTTTTATTTGCTGGTGGTATTCGAGACTGTCGCATGGGTCATCCGTCGTGCATACTGTTTTCACCTGCATTTTGCGCATCAGGTTTTTAACAGAGTAGCCGGGTGTCTGTAATAAGGAAGTCGCCTTTTCATAAATACCCATGGCTGATTTTTCATTGAGCAGTTCATGGATATCAAAATAACGCTGTAATTCCAGATGCGTCCAGTGATATAATGGATTACGCATGGTATAGGGTACCGTTTTTGCCCACTCCATGAACTTGTCTTCTGGCGTCTGATCACCTGTACAATAAGTCTCATCCACCCCATTGGCGCGCATGGCACGCCATTTATAATGATCCCCTCCTAACCAGGCCTCTGTAATGTTTTTAAACTGATAATCCTCGGCAATCAATTGTGGGGATAAATGACAATGGTAGTCTATAATAGGCATTTTCGCTGCGGCTTCATGATAAAGTGTCTGCGCAGTAGTCGTTTCAAGAAGAAAATTCTTATCTAAAAATGGCTTCATTTACGATCGGTTTTTGAAATTCGCTTTGATAATAAAAAAAGTTTATATGTCTTTCGGGAAAGCAAATTACAAAACAAACAAGGATTAACTTTGGATTCAACTCAATTTATTTACGCAACCGTTACCGGAACGGTGCGGTTTTGGCGCTTAAATTCGTTATTTTTGTTGCATTGGCATAATATTTTATAATGAAATTTGAATCAGTTACAATAAAGCAGATGGCCCGGGATCTGAACCTAGGTATCTCCACTGTATCCAGAGCGCTTCATGATAGTCATGAAATCAGCACGAGCACAAAAGCCCGGGTCATGGCTTATGCGCGTAAAATGAACTATATCCCTAATCCGATTGCCCTGAGTCTGAGAGATAAACGCAACAAATCGATTGGTATCGTTATTTCACAGTGCAATAATCCATTTTGTTCTCAAGTGATTCATGGTATGGAATCTGCAGCCTGTGCCCAGGGGTATCAGGTATCGATTGTTCAGACCAATGAATCTGCCAAGCGCGAAAAAGACGCCATCAATTACCTTTCATCGCGGGTCGACGGACTGTTAGTGTCGATCTCTTCCGAAACGAAAAAGACAGATCACCTGAAGAGCCTGCATAGTAAAGGTATGCCCATCGTCTTTTTTGACAGAGTATGTCAGAATATAGAAACCCATATGACCATATCTGATAATTACCGTGGTGCACATGGTGCGACACAGCATTTAATTGAACAGGGTTTCCGTAGAATCGCTTTTATTGGCGGTGCCAGTTCTCAACAAATTGTAAGAGAGCGTAAAAGAGGATATATAGATGCGTTAATAGAAGCCGGGATGTCTCCGGAGGCACAATATATAGGTTATTGCCCGATGGGTGGGCTTGAATATGCGGAAACGGAGACCGTAATGGACGATTTGATGGCGCTGCCGGCAGCCATGCGCCCGGATGCGCTCTTGACTTGTTGGGACAAGGTTACGACAGACGCTTACCGCTACCTGCGCAACCATAATTATAAAATGCCTGCCGATATTGCAATGATTGGTTTTTCAAATTTCCCCTTAACGGATTATGTCTGCCCCTCTCTTTCTGTCGTACAGCAACAGGCAGAAAAGCTGGGTGAGGTCGCGGCCTTACAGCTCATCAGTCTACTCGAAAATAAGCACAAACCTTTGCAATTTCAAACAGAGGTATTAATGCCGGAAATTATTATCCGGGAAACTTCCAGCAGGGTTAAACCAGACCTGTAATATCAGTTGCACGTCGGAAGCTTATCGCAACAGAACCAATATAAACCGATTTTGAATAGCACAACCCCGACGGCTGAAACGATAATAGACAGTCAAAAATTGAAAACCTAACTTAGGATACATAATAAGCATTGCCCGTAGAAATTATCCAGTACCGTATATTTAAAAGTTAACATCTAATTCAATACAATTAATGATGCAGTCTGATCTTTACAAAAAACACGCACAAATTGAGCAACAAAATAGCCATTTCAAATTACCAAGCCTGACCATAAAATGGGGTGCTGTGCTGATGCTATTTGCCGTTATAACGATACTACTGGTATATCCACAAAATATATTTGCCCAGCAGGGAAATACTGGTACTAAGACTGAAAATGAACTTCCGGTCATCCCACAACCGGTGCAAGCCACAGAGGTGTATAACGGGGGACAGTCAGCCCATTTTCTGTGGGATAACAAGGTCGAACTGGTTTTTGAAACTGTAGGAAGCAACACAGTTACAAAAGAGGATCAGAACGCGATGCGCTCGTTTATACAAGGCAGGCTAAGCTTACTTCGGGGCGGCCAGTGGCCGCTTAAAGTAAAAAGCCGTAAAAATGGAGCGTCTACCGGTAATCATAAATCTGCAGCAAAAGCTGCAAAGATTTTATTAACACTGGAAGAGGCCGATGACGGTAATAAGGATCAAGAGAAAGGTGCTTACCACATTAAGATGGACCCCGGTCTTGTGCATATTAGTGCGGGTCATCCCCAAGGGCTATTCTATGGACTCAATACATTAATGCAAATAGGACTCGATCAACCTAATAATGCTAATGGTTATGCAATGAATATACCCTGCTGGAATATCAGTGACCGGCCAGCGCTCGACTGGCGCGGTTTTATGCTGGATGAATCCCGGCATTTCTTTGGTAAAGATAAGGTTAAGCAACTGCTCGACTGGATGGCCTTTTATAAATTGAATTATTTCCATTGGCATTTGACAGACGCCCCTGGCTGGCGTCTGTCCATTAAAAAATACCCAAAATTAACCCTGGTCGGTGGTCGGGGAAATAACACGGACAGCACAGCGCCGGTACGGTTTTATACGAAGGAAGATATACAGGAAATTGTGGAATATGCCAAGCAGCGTTACATAACGGTCGTACCGGAAATTGATATGCCCGGACACGCCACTGCTGCCAACCGTGCTTATCCAGAAATGAGTGGTGGCGGTACAGGCAAATATGCCAATTTTACCTTTAATCCAGCACAGAATAAGACCTATTCCTTTTTAACAGACATTCTAAAAGAAACTGCATCGTTATTCCCTGCTGGTATTGTGCACCTAGGTGGCGATGAGGTTGCTTTTGGCAGCAAAAGTTGGAATTACCTGCCCGAAGTAAAATCCTTAATGGTGCAAAATCAATTGACGGATCTAAAAGCGGTAGAGACGTATTTTCTGCGAAGAATGGCGGATTCAGCTTTGAAATTCAATCAGAAGGTACTGGCCTGGGATGAGGCGGCGACAGCAGGATTACCAGTGGATAAAACAATTATATATTGGTGGCGACACGACCAGACAGGTCAATTAAATAAAGCCCTGCAGTTAGGTTATCCGGTTGTTTTTTGCCCTCGTATTCCCCTATATTTTGATTTTGTACAAGATAGTACAGATAAGGTAGGCCGCAGATGGAAAGGTGACTTTGCAAGTTTACAAAAGGTGTTTAATTACTGGCCTGCTACGCAACATGAAATCCTCGAACAATATAAAGGTCAGATATTGGGACTACAGGCTAATTTATGGACAGAGACGGTGAGTAGCATAAGGAGACTGGATTATCTGGTTTTTCCCAGGATGGCGGCCTTAGCCACTGCTGGATGGACCCGTCCCGAGCACCGGGACTATGGTGCATTTTTGAATAAATTAAAAACAGATTTAGGATTATATAAGAGAGCGGGAATCAATTATTATAATCCTTTTGATCCGGCCTTAACACCCGAACCCCAGAAGTAGACTAATATGATTTTAATGAATTGGTCTATAACTTTTAATTATTTGTATATATAATTTAATTGTATTCGATTATCTATACAAATAATTACATAAAATAATTTTTAAAAAGAGATCCAATATCAATGGAAATAATAAAAAAAGGATGCATTGTTTTAGGTATGAGCTTTCTGATACAGGCGGTTCATGCGCAGCAGTTCCCAGAAATGAAACAAATCTATCATAAAGATTGGACGGACCTGAATAAAAATGGGCAGAAGGATATTTATGAAGATCAAGATCAAACAATAGAAGCAAGGGTTAAGGATTTATTATCTAAGATGAATCTGAATGAGAAAACATGTCAGTTGGCTACACTTTATGGGTATGGCCGGGTGTTAAAGGATTCTCTCCCAAACCCTTCATGGAAAGCAAAAATCTGGAAAGATGGTATTGCCAATATAGATGAAGAATTTAACGGCTTTCAGGGCTGGGGGAAAACGGATTCAAGCCCTCTGGCTCGGGATATTATTCACCACATATGGGGCATGAATGAAGTTCAGCGATTTTTTATAGAACAGACGCGCCTTGGGATACCTGTAGATTTTACCGATGAAGGGATCCGGGGAGTAGAGGCCTATACGGCCACAGGATTCCCGACAGCGCTTAATATGGGAATGACCTGGAATCGGGATCTTGTACATCAAATGGGCGGTATCGAAGGCATGGAGGCAAAGGCGCTGGGATATACCAATGTGTATGCACCTATTTTGGACGTGGCCAGAGATCAGCGCTGGGGAAGGCTGGAAGAATCCTACGGTGAAGCACCTTATCTCGTTGCCCAGTTAGGAACGGAGATGGCCCGCGGCATGCAGGAGCAGGGTATCGCTTCCACCCTCAAACATTTTGCTGTATATAGTGACAATAATGGTGCCCGGGAAGGGATGGCCCGGACAGATCCACAGATCCCGGAAAGAGAAATGCGGGATTTATTGCTCTATCCGTTTCGCCATGTGCTCGCCAGCGTACCTATAATGGGGATTATGAGTTCCTATAACGATTATGATGGGATTCCGATCAGTGGCAGTCATTACTGGTTGACAGATGTACTTAGAAAACGTTTTGGTTTCAAGGGGTATGTTGTCAGTGACAGCGATGCACTGGAGTATTTATTTTCCAAACATCATGTAGCCGCTGATTTTAAAGAAGCCGTTTATCAGGCACTGATGGCAGGTATGAATGTTCGTACGACTTTTGCGCCTCCTGATAATATGATACTGGCTGCCAGAGAACTTGCTAAAGAAGGTAAGTTGCCCGACAGCATGCTTAATAGCCGAGTTGCGGATGTACTGCGCGTAAAATTTAAATTGGGATTATTTGACCATCCTTATGTCAAGGATGCCATTCGTAGTCAGCAGATCGTAAATAGTGAAGCGCATCAGCAGGTAGCCCTGCAAGCTTCAAGAGAAAGCATCGTATTGCTCAAAAATAAAGATGGAATTCTGCCATTGCATAAATCCATTCAGAGAATTGCGTTAATCGGCCCTAACGTGCTGGATAATGATTATGCACATACTCATTATGGTCCACTAATGGCGCCAAGTGTGAATATATTACAGGGGGTTATTCAGAAAATCGGCTCGGATAAAGTTGTTTATGCTAAGGGTTGTGACCTGGTAGACAAAAATTGGCCGGAAAGTGAAATCCTTCCAGGAGATCCGGACAGCGCTGCGGCGAGGATGATTACAGAAGCAGTGGAGGCCGCGCGTAAATCTGATGTTGCCATCCTGGCCCTTGGAGGTAATACCCGTACAGCCGGTGAGAATAAGAGCCGGACAGATTTAGATCTTCCCGGATTTCAGCGGCAGCTTGTAAAAGCGGTGTATGCAACGGGTACGCCTGTTATAGCAGTACTTATCGGTACACAACCTATGACGATTAATTGGATCAATAAATATATCAAGGGGATTATTTATGCGGGCTATCCTGGTGTCAAAGGCGGGACGGCCATCGCGGATGTTTTATTCGGGGATTATAATCCTGGAGGTAAGTTGACTTTGACTTTTCCTAAATCAGTAGGACAATTGCCTTTACATTTTCCATCCAAACCGAATGCGCAAAGCGATGCGGGGGAAGGCGCCAAAATAAAAGGGCTGTTATATCCCTTTGGTTACGGGCTAAGTTATACCCATTTCGATTTCAAGAATCTTCAGGTAACACCCAAGAAGCAACACATTGACAGCAGTGTATCTGTCAGCGTAGACGTTATAAACACAGGAAAAGTAGCAGGGGATGAAGTAGTACAGTTATATACCCGGGACCTCATCAGTTCCGTTACTACATTTGAAAAGAACCTGCGCGGATTTGAAAGGGTACATTT
>DATJDF010000703.1:0-11358 GCA_035497555.1 Arachidicoccus sp.
AAGGACCAACGCCAATACCCAACTCCATCATATTACGAGGCTTTGCTGGATAAGCGTTCGTGTGGTTTAAAAACGCGTTTTGCTGCTCTTCTTTGGATGCGCGCACTTTGTTTGTGCCATCGTAAATCCATGAATCGTCAGCATTGGTGCCTGCGGAAATGCTGGTACCTTGTGTGCTCACAGACTCGCTAGTAGTTGTACTGGTGTCTTGAGCAAAAGCTGCTGTCGAGATAAGGCCTAAAAGACCTAACATCATCGTGTACTTTTTGCTTGCCATAAATTGAGATTTAATTTTTTATTTAATGCTTCCAATGAATATTCGAGGGCAAAAATAGTAATAGTAATTGAAATAGCAAATATTTATTACATTTAATTATCTAATTGTTTATTAAATATAAGAAAATTCAGCCCCTAAACACCTATTTTATTTTTTCGAATTTCATCCTAATCCATATTAACATATATCGTGCCAAACCAAATTATCCAACGTCTTAGATAAGGATTATTACTTATTTGGTTGTGACTGATACAAAACGATGAATAGACTATTATTATAATGAAAAGTTTATTTTTCCCTTTAAAAATTATAATATTACCTTAGCAAGCTTACTTGACATCATAAAATAGGTGAAAAAAGCCAATCAACTTATATCCGCGGAACTCGGTGAATTCGAGAATCACTTCAAGGCTGCCGTCAAAAGCAAAGTGCCTTTACTGGACCGCATAATGCAATATATCGTAAAGCGTAAAGGGAAGCAATTGCGCCCTATGTTTGTCTTATTAAGTGCCCGCCTGGGCGGTGCCGTAAATGACAAGACCTACCGCGCCGCTTCATTGGTTGAACTACTGCATACAGCCACACTTGTACACGACGATGTAGTGGATGATTCCTTCGAAAGAAGGGGGTTCTTTTCAATTAACGCGCTTTGGAAAAACAAAGTAGCCGTCCTGGTAGGCGACTATCTGCTTTCCAAAGGGCTGCTCCTCTCCATTAACAATGGAGATTTCCGGATCTTGCAAATCCTGTCCACAGCTGTTAAGCAGATGAGCGAGGGTGAATTACTGCAGATAGAAAAGGCACGCAATCTTAATTTAGACGAAGAAGTGTATTATAACATTATTAAGGGCAAAACAGCCTCACTCCTTTCGTCCGCCTGCGGAGCAGGCGCCTGTTCTACCTTTGCCGATGAGGCAGACATCCAAAGGCTGGAAACTTTTGGCGAAAAAGTAGGTATGGCCTTTCAGATAAAAGATGATCTATTTGACTATGGTGCTGCCGGGATTGGCAAACCTACCGGAAATGACATAAAAGAAAAAAAACTGACATTGCCGCTGATCTATACACTTAATAAGTGTGCGCCTGCACTCAGGAAAAAGATTATTTACATTATCAAGAACCAGAATACGCAAAAAGATAAGGTCAATTTTGTCATTGAGGCTGTCAAAAGTGAAGGGGGTATTGCATATGCTACAGATAAAATGAACAAATTCCGGGACGAAGCACTCGAACTCTTATTCCATTATCCCAGTTCTGACGTCCGGGATGCACTCGAAGAATTGGTCCGTTTTACGACGGACAGAAAATATTAAGCCATTTACACAAGGTTTTGTCACCGGCTCCAAGCATATCACTTTTGTTGTAATATAACAGTCACGGGCATCACAGACCATTCTGCTCCCTAATTAGATGTATCCTCTTTGTCAGTTAGGTAAAAAGGGGCCAATTTGTCGTGGAGAACCGCTGGCATCGGTATTTTCTTCCAGGTTGCTTTATCCATAAAGTATAAATGAACTTTGCCGGTTGTCAACAATTTCTTTTGCTCATTAAGAATTTCGCAATCAAAAATAATTTCATGACTGACAGGTAAATCCCGAATTTTTGTCACAACTGTCAAAACTTCATCATAGGTGGCAGCGCGCAGATATTTTGTATGCAGGGCAACGACAGGCATCGCCACGCCGTCTAATTCCATATCTTTATAACTATAGCCGAGCCCGCGGATGGCCTCCACGCGGCCAACTTCAAAATAAGTTGCATAATTTCCGTAGTATACGATTCCCATCTGGTCCGTTTCTGCATAGCGGACCCTTATTTGTGTTTCAGACTGGTACATAAATTTTAAACTAATTAAAGATAATAATTGTCCGCAAATTAAAAGTGATGGATTTACCACTTCTCCTTTTCATCTATCCCATCGGAGGAAGCACTAAATTTACGGCGTAAAGCTAGCTTTTGTTTTTGTCTTTCCAAAAGCAGGTGAGCAATGATTTCACCGGCGGTTTTTTGGCTCATATCAGATAAGGCGTGGTCTAATTGCTGCTCATCCACGTCCACTCTGTAGAGAATGTGACATAAGCGGGGAAAATCTGTCTCTATTAGACGATCCACTATTGCGGCCAGAAACATTTCAAAGGCTTTTTCATCCGGGAATTGTTTTAAAGCTGGATAATCAAGTAGTTCAGATAATTCGTTTTCAGAAACATACATAGCAGAATAGACATTTTACCCTATTAAAACTACAAAAAACGTTCCCTAAAAGGAAATACACATAAAATTTCTTATTTTGCGTGAAATACTTTTAATTTTGTAGCTATGGCAAGAATCAAAACAGATAAAGACATCACCAAAAAGGAAGTCATTTTAAATGCAGCTTCCAACCTGTTTCGTCAACGCGGCTATAAAGCAGCCAGTATGCGCGACCTGGCAGAGAAAATTGGGATTGAAGCAGCCAGCTTATACAATCATATCCGTTCAAAGTCGGAGTTATTGTATGATATCTGCTTTAATACAGCCGCCATTTATAATGATTATTTGGAATCGGTGGAAAGCTCTAAAGAACCCTACCTAAAAAAGGTAGAACTGATACTTCGTTTCCAGATCAATCAGATGATCGATAATTTTGACGATGTAGTCGTGGCCGATCGGGAATGGGTCCATCTTGACGATGCCTATCTTTCCAATTATCAGGCAATGAAACATAATTATCGCAAGCGGATTAATCAGATTATCACAAAGGGCATTGAGGCCGGTGAAATCAAAGAAATCAATGTCCCCTCTACCATATGGCTATTGCTACATGCCATTAATGGTATCGAATCCTGGCATCGTTCCAAGACCCAGATTCCGCCAGAAGAACTGGAAGAAAATATGATTTCGATCTTAATTGGTGGCATGAGAAAGATCGATTGACCTAATGTAATTATAAGATAATAAGCAAAAAGCCGCTTTCTAAAAGAAAGCGGCTTTTTGCTTATTATCTTAACTGGAAAGACTGTTTTAAGATGAAAATTTATAAGGCTCCAGTGAGAAGGTAAGTCAGGCACCTATTTCTCAAGGATTTGCCTTCGTTTTCGGTCGAACTTCCATTTGATTTTCCCTTGTCTTTATTTCCTTGTATTCATTTGGCTTGTTTCCGAATAGCTTTTCAAAATCTTTAGTATAGGAAATACTGACCCCATATCTTGTTTGTCGGCCAATAGACCCCACCGTTGCAACTCCGAGACTGCTACGGTTAAAAATGACCGCTCTTAATTTTCGGTCCCTGGTTAAAACAAACTGAACGGAAATATCCGGTAAGAATTGGAAACTACCATTTTCAATAGTTGAAGCAGAGCTACCAAGGCCAAAATCCAGATTCGAACCAAAACTTAAAATGATTTTGTCATTAGCGATACTTTGATACAATTTGAAATTGACGCTTTGCCGGTCCAATCTTCCCGAATTTGAGGTCTGACCAAGTATGCTCGAGCTGCTATAAGTGGCCGCTCCTACTTCAAATCGTAGCCCTTTATCCCCAGTAAGCTTTGTCAGCGCATTTGAAAATAAATTATTCAGTTCATGCGTAACCAAAGAAGAAATTGTATTGACACCTGCAGAGGCAAAGTTTGCCGAATTCGCTCCGGCCTGACCATAAGGCGCAAACGCATTAAACACGATCAGATAAGTGACTTGTTTAAGCATTTCATTTTCATCACTCTGCATTCTGTTAATGAACATGGCAAAATCCGGGTCCGACTTGACCGAACTACCCGTCGGGAAGTCAATTCTAAAACCGATATCCGGCTTCAAAAGCCTGCCTCTCAGTTCTACAATAACAAAGACATCCCCCCTGTAACCGCGTATATTGTTCAGTCCGGCTTGGCCCTGGATGCTGGATTGAGTATTGATCAGGTCATTGATGCTTACCTGATGCGCCGTATACTGCGCATCTATATGCAGGTTCGCATTATAAGGATCTCCCGTCCATTCAATAAAGTTATTGGCTCCTTCAATAAATTGAAATGGCTTTTTAAGGAATGTCTGGAAATTAAAATCATACTGTCCCTTTTCAATATTATATTTTCCGTTAATGGTGACATCTCCATGAGACGGTATGAAAATCTTTAATCTACCGTTACCTGTTGCATTGATGACATCACCTGTCAGGGGATCCAGAATTACGTTAATAACTGCCTGGTTATTGGCAGAAAGATCCATATTTATATTCAGATGAGAGTCGGTCTCCTTACTCGATTTTACCTCCTTCCCATATTTCTTGAATACGATAAAGTCCGCGTCACTGCTCACCGCCGTTGTATTCGTATTGATGCTGATATTGGAAGAATCTGCCACACTACCTTTAATATCCATTTGAATATTATCTTCGTTCCCTTTCAGTGAAAAATTGGCATTGGCAATGGCCTTACCATAAAACCGTTCATTATCAGAAGCCTTTGTGTTCAGCACCAGGATTTTCGGCGAATTCATGTCAAAATCAAACTTCATGTTTGTGAATCCGTCATGGTATAATTTGCCCCTGACACTGCCTGTATTCCCGTAAATATCCTTTACATTGAACTGGCCAAAATCGATACTCCCGTCGTTAAAGACAAAATCTGCATCGTCGATAAAATATTTGACTTTTGTATAATTGACCTCCAGGCTAGCCTTCTTAATATGGGCCTTGCCCAGTAGTCTGAGCTTTTGAAAAGTTCCTTTCAGTTGAATGTCCCCCACAGCCTGCCCTTCAATACCGGTAAAGAGCGTATTGAGGAATTGATCCAGGAAGTTAATCTTTGTATCATTTAGATGTATAGCGATATCCAGTGGAGAGCCGGTAGAATCCCGCAAGTTATAAGACCCATCCAGGTCAAAATTATAATCCTTATTCTCCGAAGTTGCTTTGACTGTTATCCTATCATTTTTGGCCGAATAGAAAGCCGTAGAATTGACAACTCCAACAGAATCGCCATTTACCCGGAATTGTTCCATGGTCAACTTTTCATAAGCACTGAAATCGCCAAAGAAATTGATCATGACAATAGATCCACTGGCTAATCCTTCAATACGGGGGCTGGAGAAAAACAGCGGGGTAATATCCCCAATATTCACTTTGGACAATTTAAAAATCAAATTATTATTAGTGGTATCCCGGCGGCCCTGCTGCGTTTCTACTGTTAGCTCTTGAAAACCCTGGGAAAACTTCACATTCTTCGCCGATGCAAAATGTTTTCGGATAATGATTTCGCCCTGCTTCTCAAGATCCCATTTCTTATCATTTAAAACAAAATACGAAGGCCTAAAATTAATCTTGACCCCATCGGAAAGATTATCCACATTGGCCGCTATATTAATTTCATTTATCGTATTGTTTGAACCCGTTGTCAGCTGAAACAGTGAATGGTCATTTTTGGAATTGATCAGGAGTTTTGTATTTGGGAAAAAGGAACTGTCATTCACGTAAAACTGGTCGATTTCACCTCCAAAATCAATCTTTTCAAAATCCCCTTTACCCGCCAGATGCGTATTCACTAGCTTAAATCGTTTGTATTTGACCATTGGCACCAGGGCATCAAAATAAAAACTCCCTGAATCATCCGTATTTACCGCCCCTTTTATCTGGACGCTGTCAAAGCCATGTAAATTGGTATCCAATAAGTTGATATAAGGATCAAAATTACCGGTAGCGATTTCAACAGTAAAATGCTGATGCTTAGGAATCGCGCCCGGCTTATTAATAAAGGCAGGGTAATATTTATTCAGGAAAGACTGAAAGGTAACCGGCAGATCCAATATAGAATATTGGCCTGTCAACTTTGCATTGAATTCGTTATTCTCGACACTTAATACCTTATAATTATTTGTATCCACACTGGCCGTTAGTGCAAGTGAATCAAAGTTAAGCTGTGTACTGTCTTTCATCAATGACACGTTCAGCAACTTGGCAGAGCCGACAAAATCATCAATATTGTTACCCTCAAAATTCAAATCGAATAAAGCAGTCAGTATGACATTCTCTTTCGTCAGATTTGTCTTTTTCATATTTAAATTTACCAGATCACCCAGCACATTAAACCTTGGTTTATCTCCGTTAAAATCAATCTCCACATTGGACAAGAATGTGGCATTGGGGTCATCAATCTTTAATTCCCCAGTAAAGTATTTCTTCTGAAAGGTCCCATTTACATCTATATCAGCATATGCGTAATTTTTCACCTCCAGACTGTCGAAATGTCCGTTCAGGCTGGCGCGCATTGTTTTAAGTGCAAATGATTCGCCAGCAAAATTCCCATTGAAGGCTACCCTTCCAATCGTTTTATTGCCGATAAAACTACCCAGATCAAATGACTTTGTCACAAGGGTTCCCTTATAGACAGGCTCACCCTTATCAGGGAATTTTAAATTCAGCTCAGTGGTTGCTCCGCCAAGCAGAGAACTGAGGTTGCCCGCAGTCTTAAAATCATAAATCGTCCCGTGAAAATCGCCGGTGTAATGCATATCCCCGAGTGCAGCAAGATTAGGATTATTGATCTCCTTTAGACTTGGTACAATCGGAACCAACTGGTTATAATTTGTGTGGATATCGAGATGATCTACATCAATCAGGGTCTTTTCAATATAGGGCAGCCCCTTCATGGCCAAATTACCACTTAGCATCATTCCGCCACCGCCTTTCAAAATTAAATTGCCTACTTTGAAATCCGCCACAGTACCAACCATGTTACCCGAAACATCAAAGGTCTTTTTCCAATCCTTTAACTCCGGGGCAAAATAAGCGATGTCATCACTACTCACAAGAGAACGTCTAAACCGGGCTGTTATCTTCACTTTATCCGTAAAATCCGCCATATCCTCCGTAAAATCCTTGAAGGACATTGAATAATAATTTTCCAAATGGCTATGCCCGGTACGCACATCAAGATCCCGGAATTCCATTATTTCAGGCGTTAGTCTAAAATCAGCTTTTAATTTTTTAACTTCAAATCCGCTTCTCTCTCTTGTGCTTAGTTCAAGTTTCGCTTTTATAGTATCTTTATCGAAATTGAACCTCCCCGCTGAGACGTTCAATTGACGACAGACAATATTTCTATCATCAAAATAAGGTACGGTGTCACGCGGCCGCATATTATTTATCAGTGCAAAGGTTCCGTTCATTAAGCGAAGGCTGTCTACATTGATTTTCAATCCCGCCTGATTAAAATAGCTTCCGGTATCGGGAGCTGCAGAACCCAAAGATCGTAACGGTGGCCTAAGGCCTTTAAAATTCACCAGTTCAAATTTAGGTTTATCTAATTCCAGGTAGTGAATTTTAAAATCAAGGGTATTAAAATTGATTTTGTCAGCATCCAGTAAAAGACTGCCGACATGGATATCCATCTTTTCACCACGCCAAAGATCATTTTTGACATAGTGGACGTTTTTAAAATCTACCTTCTTAAGATCCAAATTAATGGATTGACTGGCAGTATCTTTCTTTGGACTGGAAAAATAGTCAATCATAAACTGAAAATTCCACACAGAGTCCCTCCGGTTCTGATAGAAGATCGCATCCTCAAGCCCGATATACTTCAATTCAATATTGTCCTTTAAAAAGAACCAGTCACTGATGCGCACTTTTAATGCACCTGCAGATAATAGGGTATCCTTTTTCTGGTCTTTAATCAGGATATCGTCCAAATCCATTCTGTTGAAGAGGGTAAAGCTGACATGCTTAATACTGACCTCTGTATGCAAGTCTTTAGAGAGTCTCTGCGTCACTTTTTTAACCAGGAAATTCTGTACCGGGTCTGTTTGTATAAGAATCCATACCAACAGCAGCACTGCCAGTATAATCAGAAATGTACGTCCAAGTATTTTTAAAAAAGTTCTCAGAGATCTTATTGTTTAACAGCAAATGTAATCTTTTACATTGCCCCTGCGTATTATATTAGCAAAAAATATTAACTCTCCTTCGTCAAAGCCCTGATTTTCTGCTTATTTCCCACAATCCAAATAACATCCCCCCATTCTAATAAAGTATTGGAGGAAGGATTAATAAAATGCTGATCTGCTCTTTCAACACGAATCACCAGCCCATCTGTTTTTTCCCGGATACCCGAATCATGAATGGTTAACCCTTTTAATTTTGTATATTCATCTACCACTATACGCTGTAGTCCCACATCCTCTACTTTATTATCAGCGTTATGATAAGCAGGTGTTTTCATTTCTAATAAGGGTAACATCTTCTTTAATTGCTCATCCGTTGCAATCAGGCCGATCTCATCTCTTGGGAACAGAATCTCGTGACGTTTCGGGGGCAGTATTACGCGGTCTCCCCGCTTAATAAAAGCGATATTCACCCCATATTTTTCACGCCATTTCAAATCAAGTAAGCTATTACCGATAAATGTCGCATCAGGATTGATCACATGTTGTGAAATATGTGTTTCCCAATCAGAAATATCATATTTACCTAAATCAAGCACTGGCCTGGGTAATGGTAGTGCATTTTCTCTTGCATTAAGGTTATTTAAAAACCGGGATTCCAGTTTTCCGTAAAAAAGCTGGATCTTTTGTGCCAGGAACCAAAATACCACCAAGATAATCGGCAATAAAACGAGTAAAGCAATATCCCATGAAAAATACCGGTCTAACAGAAGACCGATAAGAACGGCTCCCAAAACATTTCGGGCGATTTCTATCATTAACAAAGGGCCACGGTTATATACATTATCCAACCAAAGCTCTTTGTAGGCCATATTAGCCGGTCTTTTCAACATTAATCCCCAAAAAAATGGAGCCGCCAGCAGCAGGGTTACAAAAACACCTACGATACCGGCATAGGTCATATTGTTTATTTTTGAAAGCAAAAATGGCTCCAATAAGTTTACAGATAATAATAATATAGCAATTATAACAATCCCATTGGTAATCAGAATTGTCGTATAGGATTTGATGACTTTTTTCCAGGCACTTTCTGCCTGAATTTTCTGTGTGCTCGAAGAATACAGGTTTAATGAGTTTACCCATTTCAAAGGGATAATTTTAAGCAGTAAATGGTAAGCCCCCTCAGAAGATTTTATCATGTAAGGGGTCGTAAAGGTCGTAACTGCTGAAACGCCTACCGCCACTGGGAATAGAAAATCGCTGGTGACATTCAGTGTCACTCCCAAACCGGCAATAATGAAGGCAAATTCACCGATCTGTGCCATGCTCATACCCACTTGAACAGATTGTTTTAATGGTTGACCGGAGAGTAAAGCACCAAAAGTCGAACTGAATAGTTTACCAAAAATGGTTAGTAAGACTATGATCAGTACCGGCCAACGGTGATCCCAAATGGCCTGTGGATCGATCATCATACCCACTGAAACAAAGAATACAGCACCAAATACATCCTTTACCGGCTTGAAAAGATGTTCAATTTTTTCTGCAGAAGTGGTTTCAGCGAGTATAGACCCCATGATAAAGGCGCCTAATTCCGCTGAGAATCCGGCTTTCGTTGCAAGTACGACCATACCCAGACAAAGTCCGATCGAAAGAATTAGCAGCGTCTCTTCATCCAGTATATTGCGCATCCGTTTAAGAAAAGTAGGTATTAAGAAAATACCCAATACGAACCATAAAATCAGAAAGAAAAGTAATTTAACCAGGGTCATTAACATTGCCATGCCTTCAAATTCCCGACTCATGGCAATGGCAGGTAGTAAGACCAACAATAGTATAACCACTAAGTCCTCTACTACCAGCACGCCGAAAACCACACCTGCAAACCGTTTTGATTTTACACCGAGTTCATCAAAGGCACGGATAATAATCGTCGTTGAGGAACTGGCCAGTAATGCCCCTAAAAAGATGCTATCCATCTGCCCCCAGCCCATCCAGCGTCCGACGAGGTAGCCTGTACTGACAATAAAGGCGATTTCAACAAAAGCAGTAACAGAGGCAGCGCCCCCTACCCGCATTAATTTTTTAAAACTGAATTCGAGACCCAAACTAAACAACAAAAAGATAACCCCCAATTCTGCAAGTGTTTTGACGTTTGTTGCATCCACGACAGTGGGTACAATCGAGATATGTGGCCCGACAAATAATCCTGCAATGATATAACCCAAGACTAAAGGCTGTTTAATACGTCTGAAAAGCAGTGTGACCACTGCCCCAGCAAATAAGATTAACGCCAGGTCTTCAATAAGCTTGGGTAGATGCCCCATATTAATGTTTCGAATTTAAAAATAGAAAGTAAACTTCACGGTTGCTTACGAAAATACGAATATTACTCAAAAAGATTTTCTAAAACATAAAAAACAGCCGGACAAAACTCCGCATTCTTTAATGTGATATTTTTCCGCTTAATAAGTACATCCTCATCCGTATAGGGAAAGCGTGCGCAATCGGAGGGTCGGCCCTCATAAATACCGCAGGTATTATCCGCCTGCAAAAAAGGACAGGGCGTAGACTTAACAACATAGTCTCCGTCTTCGTCTCTGCGCAGGTAGGTTGTAATAAATTGTGTCTCTTTCATCCCGACCAGCTTAGCAATGCGCTTGATATCAGGCATTTTAAATCTGGGAGAATAATTTTTGCAGCAACGGGCACATTCGAGGCAATTTACATTTTCAAAGGCCTGCTCATGCAATCTGGGCAATTGCTTAAGGGCGCTTTTTTTATCAACTTTATCCAAGCGCTGACTATACATCTTACGATGCGCCTCAGAACGTTTCTCCCAGTTTTCAAAATTAAAAGCTCCCATGGTGCAAATTTACGAAATTCCACGCAGGATTGCGGTTTCAAATTGAATTCAGAAACCATACAGTCGCAATATGATATTGATAACCAAAGATTATATTATCTCCTATCAATTATTATGGACCAGACCGCTGTTCAATCAATTGAATCTAATTTGACGGTTATTTGGAAAAAATCATCAAATCTTTAGCAAATCGCTGATAATGAGTAATTTAAGATTCGGAATAACAACAGCATCCAACAGTTTTGGCAAACTGTCAAGGAATTCAAACGATAGATTACCGAGCATCAAGGGTATTTTACACAAAAATCCGGCTGGACCACAAAATAAGCAGTAACCCAGCCGGATGATACAAAATGCGAGCAAA
>DATJDF010000704.1:0-3148 GCA_035497555.1 Arachidicoccus sp.
ATATGGCGGTGTACCGCTTAAATTGGTCCAGTCTACTGTAGTTGAAAAAGAGTTCCATCGCGATAGTATTGAGAAAGTTTATCAGCAAATTATTACAGATTTTACGCAGGCATATAACTTGTTACCTGAAACAGCTGGTGCGCCGGGAAGAATTACGAAATATGCTGCGGCCCATTTTCTGGCGAAAACATACCTATACCGGGCAAGTGAGCTGTATGACAGCTGGAACGGGGCTACTAAGCAGGCAGACCTCCAAAATGCGGTGAAGTATGCGGATTTGGTGATCAACAGTGGCCATTACAACCTGGCCCCCAATTTCAGTGATCTCTGGAATTACACAACAGTAGATGGTCCTAATGAACAGCTATCGGAGATTATTCTGGCAGCTCAGTTTTCCAATAATACATCTACACAAGGACGTTATGGTAATCAGACACACCTTTATTTTCAGGCTGTCTATCAAAATCTGCCGGGCATGCAACGCGATATTGCCGGCGACCGGGAATTCCAGCGTTTAAGGTCGACAGATTATCTCCTCGACGTTTATGACAGGGTGAATGATTCCAGATTCTGGAAGAGCTTTAAAACAGATTTACTGTGTAATAAGCCTGCTTCGGCGCCAAAATGGACAGCAGAGAATGCTCCGGATCCGTCCCTGGTGGGTAAGCCTAAGTTTACAGGCGGCCAGGAATCTATCCGGTATATTGTAAATGATGCTGGTGATAGCAGGTATACGAAAGACAATATAGGATTAAGAGCGCCAAGTATGTATGTCAGGTATTTTAAAGGCGAGAGCCAGGGTTACAAGGGTGGTCATGGCAATTATACAGCAAGTCAGTATATTGGGCTTTCTAAATATCTTGATGGTTCCAGAAGTTCGGTAGCTTCCCAATTTGGGCAAAGAGATGGTATTCTGGCACGTCTGGCAGAAACCTACCTTATCGCTGCTGAGGCTTATGGTCGTTTAGGTGAATTTGATAAAGCACTGCCTTATCTAAACAAAGTAAGGGACCGCGCAGCTTATAAAGATGGTGAGGACCGTTCCTTCTATGTGGATGGTGGCGTTGCTTATAAGAACAATACAGCTGCTAATACTGCTTCTTTTGTTTCTTATTCGAGTAAGAACACCTATTATGAATCCAATAACTTGCCGGAAGGGACTGAAGGTTCTACAGAAAGCGAAATGCATTTAAACAGTGTAAATGATATCTTTAATTCAAATAAAGATTTTTACTCGGTACTTAATGCCTCCAGTAATAAAGACAAGTTTATTGCCTTTATTCTAAACGAGCGTTCAAGGGAATTAGCAGGTGAACTGATGCGTTGGGAAGATTTATCAAGAACTAAGACGTTAATTAAGAGAGCTAAGGCATTTAACGATGAAGCCCAACCTGGCGATAAAGACTATTTACGCCCAATTCCTCAGAACTTCCTGGATGGTATCCAAAAAGACGGGGCAGCATTGACAACGGCAGAGAAAGAAGCCATGCAAAATCCGGGCTGGTAGCAGTGGTCATTTGGAACTTATGGATTTTTAGTTCCTTAGAATAATATAAGCAAAGGTTCAAAAAGGAGCAGCCCCTACTATTCGCAATTGCGAATAGTAGGGGCTGCTCCTTTTTCTTTTAATGAATATGAAAATCTAGCCAATTTCATGCTTATATTTTTATGATTACCTGTATTATTCCATTGAACAAAACGCTACTGTCTGAATTGAATTTCCGTCTAAACAATTTGATCGGTTATTTCACCATGGGGATTGCATAATCCCTGTAGAAGCTAATTTAGAGGATCGGGTATTGCTAAAAATAAGGATGCCGCAAAGACCTGGATTATTTATCTCCGATTAGCAGACAGGAAAAGTTGTCTGAAAAATTTCTATTCACACTCCAAATTCAAACACAGGAACGCCCAATTTGGAGGATGAAGTTTAAATCGGAAAATGGAAAAGTTCTCCTTGCTAATAGAATTTCTGAAATTCTCGATAAAATTGAATTGACCCCTGAGGGCCTTGCTGCATTTCTAAACATAAATAAGAAAACCCTAGGCCCTATAAAACATGGTAAGCACGGCATCGATTTAAAAAAGCAAGTGAAGTTGGCCTCAGCATACTCACTCACGATGAAGCAGTTTTTGGATCCTGATTATATATTGCCTGACATATTAACAATTTCCGATGAAATGAGAGATTTTATGAAAGAGAGTGAGCTTTCAGGAGCATATTTCAAAACAGAGATTGCTAAAAATAAGACTTCCCTGGTTATAAAGAGACTGATAGATAGCACTGATTTTTTTGATAAACCAGTGACCAATGCAGAAATTCTGGCGGAATGTGATCCCGAAAGAAAAGTGTTTAGTATTCAACAAGTCAATAGTGTTATGACCCATTTAAAAAATACAAACAAAATTAATGGAGAGCGACGCCCGGTAATTAAGAAAAAAGACGGTAAACCCAGTACAAAGGGCCTTTGGTACTATTGGAAGTAAAATAAGTGAATGATTTTGCCTTGTCGAATCCGGATGCCACCACAAGGAAGTATAATTATGAACATAAAAAAGGCGATAGGAAAAGCGCAAGTCGTCGATGAGAGACTAAATGAGATTTTTCGAAGATCTGAACTGAGTGTGAAAGGCTTAGCGGCTTATTTTAAACTTCCGGTTTCAAAACTAGAAGGTTATCTTAGTGGGGAATGTCCCATGCCCAATCATATTGCAGTATGCTTTGCGCAGGCCTTTAAATTAAATATGTTGCATTTATTTGATTCTGCTAAATCCTTGCCAATTCAACTTAGGAAATCTGCAAAATTGCAACAGTTTATCAAAGCGCATTGGAACCGTCCCGAGTATTTTAAAAAATTAAATGCATTTAGAAAGGACGTTCTGTATGTTCAAAAAGTGCTTTTAAATGCTTATTTTATAAAATACAGATTTGGTATTGCAGAAATTAAACAGTACTGCGCTGGGGAAGGGAAGACCCTGAACAGTAAGCGTGTGGCACAAATACTGGAAATACTTGTTCAAAAGGGGGAACTAGGATATAAAAAATGCCGGATAACTCTAGTGAATGGTAAGCTAGGCAAGCGGATGATATTCGTCTATTTCAAAAAGTAGGCGGGTACATTTGGCATGCAAATCTTCTACAGGAGCA
>DATJDF010000705.1:0-4297 GCA_035497555.1 Arachidicoccus sp.
CGGAAAAAGGCAAGCTGCAAACGACACATGACAAAAACTTTGGTGTAGATGTCAAGTATTATTCCAATAAAGTCGTCTTCACGCAGTTGGTAAAAGTGAAAGGAAATGTAAAAACCAACCTTACCGGAAAAGTTAACTTTATGGTTTGTGATGATCATGAATGCCTACCACCCAGTAATGCACCCTTTTCTGTAAAATTGCAATAAGGACTATCCTTTAGTATACTAATTTGGTATACCAAATATTAAGAATTTTTAAGGTTTGTTCGTATAGATTACGGACAAACCTTTTTACATTTGTAATATTCAAGTACAAGTAGTACCAATACCAATTATATCAAAAATAATATTGATGCGTAAAGCTCTTTTTGCGAATTTATTGCTTTTTATTATGGCTTCTTTGGCACTTAGTTGTCAGTCAACCATTGCTCAGCAGCGGGTTAAATTTGAATCCTCGGTTAGCCGGATAAGTGATTCTGTTGCCCTATTAAAAATCCATGCGGTGATCCAGCCCGGCACCCAGCTTTTTAGTACCCGATTATTTACACCGGATGATGCATTTATATCTTCCTTTCAGCCAGACAGTATGCTAAAGGCCCGCATAGCCGTAGCAGATACGTTCATGGAAACAGGTAATCTGCAGACAAAGGTCGCACCAGAGCTCGGCAGCACCCTTCATTATTATACAGATAGTGTAAATTTTGAACAGCCTTTTCATATAAAATCTTCGGAGGAATTAACAGTTCGGGGTAAATTTTCCTGGTTGGCCAAAGCGGGTGATGAATTCCCCAGTGGCGAAGTGGATATAGTGCTCCCTTTACAAAAAGACGGTGGCAAAATTGCCACGGCCGGAGCTGGAGCACAAACGAGTCCTGTATCAGGCATGTCTGATGAAAACAGCAAATCCCTGATGTCTGTATTTTGGTTAGGTTTACTTGCCGGATTGGTAGCAGTCTTCACACCTTGCGTATTTCCACTGATTCCAGTAACAGTAAGCTTCTTTTTGAAACGTAGTAAAAGTAGAAGCGAAGGCATTCGCAATGCGGTTATATATTCCATTTCTATTATCCTGATTTATACAGTCCCTACATTTGTCTTAACGAAGATTTTTGGCGATGACGTTATGTATACCATTGCTACAAGTGCTATCGCCAATTTATTGTTCTTTGTTATTTTTATCATATTCGCCATTTCCTTCTTTGGGGCATTTGAATTAACACTGCCCAGTAGCTGGGCCAATAAGGCTGACCAGAAAGCTGGCAGAGGCGGGTTATTAGGGATTTTCTTTATGGCGCTTACACTGGTTATCGTCTCTTTTTCCTGTACTGGCCCTTTCGTGGGTAGCCTACTGGCACAAGTAAGTACTGCGCAGACAGCTAATGCAGGTTCATCAGCTGTCATCGGCATATTGGGTTTAAGTGCAGGACTGGCTATACCTTTTTCACTATTTGCCTTTTTCCCTTCCTTACTCCATGCCTTACCTAAGAGTGGTGGTTGGCTGAACAGCGTGAAAGTGGTATTTGGCTTTATCGAACTGGCACTGGCCATGAAATTTCTGTCGATGGTCGATCAGATATACGGCTGGCATTTGCTGGACCGAGAAATCTTCCTGGCAATCTGGGTTGTACTTGCACTCCTTGCGGGCATTTATCTGTTAGGGAAGCTAAAATTTGCCCATGACAGTGACTTGAAATTTATCAGTGTACCCCGGTTGTTCTTTGCCATCACTTTTTTGACTTTTGGTATGTATCTATTACCGGGCATGTGGGGTGCTCCTTTGAAAAGTATGAGCGGCATATTGCCACCCATTTCTACGCAGGATTTTGATCTCAATGCCCTTCAATATAAATTGGATGACCTGGCATCAAAGGGCGTTTCAGGGTCGACTACGGATTCGGTAAATACGGCGAAGGCAGATCCCCCGAAACTCTATACAGACAAATTGCATGTACCCTTCGGTCTTACAGCATATTTTGACTTGGAAGAAGGGATGAAAGCGGCCAAGGCCTTACATAAGCCTGTAATGCTGGATTTCACCGGGCACTCCTGTTCTAACTGCCGGAAAATGGAAAATGAAGTCTGGAGTGATCCTGAAGTTTTAAAACGGATAAAAAATAATTTTGTACTCGTTAGTCTTTATGTTGACGAATACGCGACGCTTCCGGTAGATCAACAATATACTGCCAAGAACGGAAAATATATCTCCACAGTCGCTGAGAAAAACAAGGACTATCAACTTTCTACTTTTGGCGTATTGGTGCAACCGTTATATATGTTTTTGGACCTGGAAGGTCATCCTTTGAGTGATGTGCATTACGGTTATGATTCCAATATCCCCAAATTTATCAAACATCTGGATATGGTGAAAGCAAAATTTGATACCGGGAAGCCTTAATAAGAAGTACTAATTTATTCGATCGACTTGTAATACAAAACGGGGGGCTTAAGCAGCGGATAAAACGATAAAAGGGACAATTAAACCACCACGGTTTTCTGTCCCTTTTATCGTTTTTATATGCTAACCTTTTATCCTTCAAAGGTGCTGTAATAATATGGAGTTTTTGCTTCAAATTCTGCACTGCAGGTATCCACCATCTTATATACTCTGGTTATTCCAGCTGCTTTGCGTTTTTCATAAATTTGATCATCGGTGCAATCACCATGGACAATTTTGGCAATTTGCGCATCACTGAAACCATGCTTTTTGGCATCTTTCAATAAATTCAGGGGTAGAGTTTCCAGGGAATACTGAGCGATCTCTTTTTCAATATTACATAATAACTGAATCTGATAAATAAACCAGCGATCTATCTGTGTTGCCTGGACGATTGTCTTTACAGTTACTCCAAGCATCAATGCATCTTTAATACGGAATATCCGGTCCCACTTTGGAATTTTAATATATTCAACAAGTTCGGCGGCCTTCATCTGATTTTTTCCGTAGTATCCTAATCCCAGGGCGTCATTTTCCAGGCTTTGACAGGCTTTTTGAATGGCTTCGGTAAAGCTTCGGCCAATGGCCATTACTTCTCCGACACTTTTCATCTGTAATCCCAATGTATCATCCGCACCTTTGAATTTATCAAAGTTCCATCTCGGTATTTTAACAATGACATAATCAAGTGCAGGCTCAAAGTAAGCTGACGTGGTTTTAGTGATCTGGTTTTTCAATTCATCCAGTGAGTAACCAAGTGCCAGTTTAGCAGCGATCTTAGCAATAGGATACCCTGTTGCTTTTGAAGCGAGAGCTGAAGAGCGACTCACACGTGGATTGATTTCTATGGCAATAATCTCTTCTGTTTCTGGATTCAGAGAAAACTGGACGTTACATCCACCCGCAAAATTACCTAAATCACGCATCATGCGAATAGCCGTATTGCGCATTAACTGGAAGGCAGTATCACTCAAAGTCATAGATGGAGCCACGGTGATGCTGTCTCCCGTATGTATACCCATTGGGTCAACGTTCTCCACTGTACAAATAATGGCTACATTATCTGCAGCATCTCTTAGGAGTTCCAATTCAAATTCTTTCCAGCCTAAAACGGCTTTCTCTACTAAAACTTCATGAATAGGGGAAGCTTCAAGACCTCTGTTCAAGGCCTCATCCAACTCATCTTTGGAGTGAACAAAACCACCACCCGTTCCACCTAAAGTGAAGGAAGGTCTAATCACCAGTGGAAATCCAATTTCCTGCGCGAACTCTTTTCCCTCTAAGTAGCTATTGGCAATTCTGGCAGGAGCCACCTGGATATCCATTTCAATCATCCATTGGCGGAATAGTTCCCGGTCCTCGGCTTTATCAATGGCCTTGATATCTACACCAATTAATTTTACATTATATTTTTCCCATATACCTAAATCGGCTACTTCTTTACAAAGATTCAGTGCCGTTTGGCCACCCATGGTGGGAAGTACCGCATCGATGTCATTTTCCTGTAAGATTTTTTCGATACTTTCTACTTCTAATGGCAACAAATAGATCCGATCAGCCATCATTGGATCGGTCATGATCGTAGCGGGGTTGCTGTTGATCAAGGTAACTTTGATCCCTTCTTCCCGGATACTACGGGCAGCCTGGCTACCGGAATAGTCGAATTCACAAGCCTGTCCGATGATAATTGGTCCAGAGCCGATAATGAGAACCGATTTTATAGAATTGTCTTTTGGCATATTGTTGAAAATATAAATTGCGCAAAACTACTGGTTTATGGCCAAATTAAAAAGATTAATTGTACTGAAATTGAACCATGAAACTAAAATGCACAATGAATTGCTACTAATTTCGTGGAACCGAA
>DATJDF010000706.1:0-18971 GCA_035497555.1 Arachidicoccus sp.
AAAAAGCAACCGGTATGCTCCTCAATACCAATTCGGGCATTTTCTATGAATTCACTCCGGCGGAAGAGATCGGAAAGCCTGATGCAAGGCGTTTATCACTGGAAAAAGTAGAATTGAATCAAAATTACGCCCTTATCATTAGCAATAATGCCGGGCTCTGGGCCTATGACATCGGCGATACGGTACGCTTTGTCAGTCTTGATCCCTACCGTATAGTCGTTACAGGACGGACCAAGCATTTCATCTCAGCGTTTGGCGAGCATGTCATCGGTGAAGAAGTGGATTATGCGATGCGCTGTGCTGCAAAGGACTGCGCTGTCTCCGTCACGGAATTTACAGTGGCCCCTATGGTCGTACAGGGAAATGGGAAAAGCTACCATGAATGGTTTGTAGAATTCCAGGAATTGCCAGCAGATTTGCCGCGGCTGGAAAAGACAATTGATGATTATCTAAGAAAGAAAAATAGTTATTACGAAGACCTGATTGCGGGAAGTATTCTGCAACCGTTAAAAATAACCCCTATCAGAAAAGAGGGATTCATTGCTTATATGCGGTCTATTGGTAAATTGGGGGGACAGAACAAACTGCCTAGACTCAGTAATGACCGCCATTTAGCGGATCAGTTAAAAGAATATATATTATAACAAATTCCAGTTCTCAGTTAAAGAATTGCCCTAGAAACAACCCAAAAGGGTCGATTTCCTATTTAGGCTTAAAACCAATATCTTTACAACGATTCATTAGAATCTGGAAAATTTAACTCTGCCCAACATTATGCAAAAAAAACGAATTGCAATTTTTGGCTCCACTGGCTCTATAGGCCAGCAGACACTGGATATTATTGACGCAAATCCTGAATTATTCTCCGCAGAAGTGCTGACGGCCTCCACCAATGCAGAAGGTTTGATAAAACAGGCGCTGAAATATGATCCTAATATTGTTGTCATTGCAGATGAAAGCAAATTTTCTGCTGTACAAACTGCATTAATGTCTACTTCCATCAAAGTATTTGCAGGGGATCAGGCATTGATTGATGTGGCGGGAATGGATTGTTATGACCTTATGATCGCTGGCATCGTTGGGTTCGCGGGCTTAAAACCTACCCTAAAAGCCATCGAGATCGGCAAACCAGTCGGACTGGCAAACAAAGAAACACTTGTCGTAGCAGGGGATATTGTCATGCGCATGGCCGCGGAAAACAGGGTACCAATTATCCCCGTGGACAGCGAACATTCCGCCATATTCCAGTGTTTAATAGGCGAGGGGCGCAATAAAATTGACCGGGTCATTCTCACCGCCAGTGGTGGACCTTTTCTGGGCAGAAAACCCAATTTCCTGGTCAATGTTAAAAGAGAACATGCCTTGCAACACCCGAATTGGAGCATGGGCGCCAAAATCTCCATTGATTCTGCTACTCTCATGAATAAAGGGTTAGAAATGATAGAGGCTAAATGGCTCTTTAATTTAAAACCCCAGCAGATCCATATTATAGTACATCCGGAAAGTATCATACACAGCATGGTGGAGTTCGAAGACGGCAGCATCAAAGCACAGATGGGCTATCCGGACATGAAAGTCCCTATTCAGTATGCGATGAGCTTTCCTCACCGGATTGCGGCTAAATTTCCGCGATATAATTTTCTAAAACCAGATACCCTGCATTTTGAGGAACCGGACCTGAAAACATTCCGGAACCTGGTACTCGCCTCGGAGGCGCTCAATAAAGGAGGGAATTTACCCTGTATTGTTAACGCTGCCAATGAGTTAGCAGTATATGCCTTTTTGCATAACCGGATTGGATTTCTGGATATGACCGATGTCATCGAACAAACCATGGCCAAAATCAGTTTTATCGAAAACCCGACACTCGAAGATTACTTTGAAACCGATGCAGAAGCACGTAATTTTGCGGCTACATTAGTCAATATGTAATATGATCAAAACATCTAATATTAATTTAATTTTCTAGCATCTTCCATGACACTATTAGCAATAGACTGGGCTACCGTAGGTATTAAAGCCGCCCAATTGATTTTATCCTTGTCCATTCTGGTCATTTTACATGAATTCGGGCATTATATTACTGCCAAGTGGTTCAAATGCCGGGTAGAAAAGTTTTATCTTTTCTTCGATCCTTGGTTTTCCATCATCAAAAAGAAAATAGGTGATACCGAATATGGTATCGGCTGGGTGCCTTTGGGTGGTTATGTAAAGATTTCCGGTATGATTGACGAGAGTATGGATAAAGCCCAGATGGCTGAACCACCAAAGCCTTATGAGTTCAGAAGCAAGCCTGCCTGGCAGCGTCTTATCATTATGCTGGCGGGAATCATCGTCAATATATTACTCGGTTTTTTCATCTATTCAATGATGTTATGGACCTGGGGCGAGCAGTATATGCCGACTAAGAATGTAAAGTATGGCATCGTAGCAGATTCACTGGCACAGTCCGTAGGGCTGAGAAGTGGGGATAAAATTGTTTCCCTGGATGGCCGGGTAGTTCCAAAATTTAAAGATATCCCCCTTGATATTATTCTGAATAATGTCAAAACAATTCAGGTACTCAGAGATGGTCAGCCGGTTGAGGTTTCTCTGCCCGCCGACCTTTCTTCTACTATTATCAATAAGCATTTGCATTTTTTAGGTCCGGATGATATGCGGGTGCCCATTCAACCCATTGATTCCATCGTCGCCGGATCCGCCGCCCAGAAGGCGGGATTCCAGAAAAACGATCTGGTACTTGGCGTTAATAGGCAGCCTGCCATCTATTATGATCAGTTTTCCGATGCTACCAAAGGAAATAAAGGTGGACAGATAACGGTTTCCGTTCTGCGTAATCTAAAAGATACGGCTACACTTTCTGTTGCCGTTCCCAAGGAAGGCATTATTGGTGTTTACTTTAAAATGGAGGGCTTGAAAGATGTCTTCCAGTATGATACGGTTCATTATACCTTTCTGCAGGCCCTACCCGCGGGTGTCGGTAAGGGGTGTGATATGCTGGTATCCTATGTTCAGCAGTTGAAATTATTATTCGGTGGGAAAGTCAATGTATCGGAAGGCATGAGCGGACCGGTAGGGATCGCTAATCTGTTCCCGGCCACCTGGGACTGGCAGGCGTTCTGGGCCCTGACCGCCTTTTTATCCATGATCCTGGCCATTATGAATTTGTTACCTATCCCGGCACTCGATGGCGGACATGCCCTGTTCTGTATTTATGAAATCATCACGGGGCGCAAGCCAAATGATAAATTCATGGAATATGCACAAACGGTAGGTATGATCATTATACTTGCACTGATGGTATTTGCCTTCGGAAATGATATATTCCGGCTTTTTAAATAGTTAAATGACTTATTGGAAGGCGGCCTAAGGCCGCCGTAACCAAACCCTAAAAAATGAATATTGTCGTCATTGGACCAGCACATCCCCTCCGCGGCGGCCTGGCATCGTTCGATGAACGGCTTTCCAGACAGTTCATAGCGGAAGGGCATCAGGTCACGCTATATACTTTTTCCCTTCAATATCCGGGTTTTTTGTTTCCCGGAACAACACAATATTCTTCAGCGCCTAAACCTGCAGATCTGGATATCAGGGTCTGCATTAATTCTATCAACCCCCTGAATTGGCGGAAGGTAGGCCACGCGCTGAGGGAAGAAAAGCCGGATCTGATCGTTATCCGGTATTGGATACCTTTTATGGGTGCTTGCCAGGGTATGATCTTAAGGCAGGTGAAAAAAAATAAGCATACTAAAGTCGTCTGCATTGTAGACAATATGATACCCCATGAAAAGCGGCCGGGTGACGGCCTGCTTACCCGCTATTTCTTAAAGCCGGTCGACGGCTTTATCACAATGAGTGAAAAAGTACAACAGGATTTGCGCTTGTTTACTAACAAACCCGGTAAGCTGGTGGTGCATCCGCTTTTTGATAATTTCGGGGCAGCCGTATCTAAGCAGGAAGCCAGGGCAGCACTGAAACTGCCTGCAGGTCCAATTATTCTCTTTTTCGGGTTTATCCGCAAATATAAAGGCCTGGATCTTCTGCTTAAAGCCATGAAAATACTCATGGACCGCCATCAGCTGGAAAGCCAGGCGGGCGCGGCCCGTAATGACAATAGTCAAATAGCCGTATTACCAAAGTTACTGGTGGCCGGCGAGTTCTACGGTGGCAAAGAGGAATATGAAGAACTAATTGAATCACTCGGACTTGCACGGGCATTGATCCTAAGAACCAATTTTATAGCAGACAGTGAGGTCAGGCAATATCTCAGTGCCTGTGATTTTGTCATCCAGCCCTACAGAGATGCAACGCAAAGTGGTGTTACACCACTGGCCTATCATTTTGAAAAGCCGATGTTGGTTACCAATGTGGGCGGGTTACCAGATCTGGTACCAAATGAAAAGGTAGGCGTAGTTGTAGAACCAGATCCGCAAGCCATCGCTGCGGGAATTGATAAACTATACCGGATGGGCGAAGCCTATTTTTTGCCTTATCTTCATGAAGAAAAAAAGAAATACAGTTGGGCAAACTTTACTGCCGGTATTTTTGAGATAATGCGGCAAGCCTAAAGGGGAATGCGCTCAGTCCCCAAAGGACTATTACATCGGACTATTGTTAATTGCGCCTTGCAATCTGACGACTCAAAAAAAGATAGATCATGAAAGCTATAATCAAGCGTTGTATCGAAGAATCTATACAGGTAAAACAACAGATTTTAGAAGATGAAGCCTTCCTCAGCAGGATCCAGCAGGCTGTAGATAGGATAACCCAGTCTTTTAGAGCAGGTCATAAAGTCTGGTTCTGCGGCAATGGTGGCAGTGCCGCTGATGCCCAGCACCTGGCTGCTGAATTCTCAGGCCGGTTTTATCTAAATAGAAAAGCATTACCGGCAGAAGCTTTTCATTGCAATACCTCTTATTTGACAGCTGTGGCCAACGACTATCACTTTGATGATATTTATTCCAGGTTAATCGAAGGATTAACCCAAAAAGGTGATATCATTATCGGGCTGAGCACTTCAGGCAATTCCAGAAATATCGTCAAGGGATTCCAAAGCGCCCGCACCATGGGTGTCACGACCATTGGGTTCACAGGTGCCAGTGGCGGTGAACTCAAAGCCCTCAGTGATTTATTGTTTAACGTACCTGCCACCGATACACCTCGTATCCAGGAGTCGCATATTCTGGTAGGCCATATTATCTGCCAGTTGGTAGAAGCGAAAATATTTGGCTCTTAAGCACTGACTGAAGATGCTAATAGGATTTTAGAAAAATCAATTAAATAACAACATCAATAAAAACAAATAACCTTTTCATGATAGATGAGCGTTGGACATTGTTTCTGGATAGAGACGGCGTGTTAAACCAGGACCATGTCGGTGGATATGTAATAGATAAAAACGAATTTATTTTGTATGAGGGCGTACTGGATGCTATGAAGCAGTTTGCAGGGCAATTTAGCCGCATTCTGATTTGTACCAATCAAAGATGTATCGGACGGGGGCTTCTAACAGAGGCAGGCTTGGCAGACATCCATGAATATCTGCTGTCTTTATTGTCTCCGGCTGGAGGAAGGATAGATCATTTTTATTTTGCCGGGGCACTGGAAGACGAGGATCCGCTTAGAAAACCCCTGCCAGGCATGGCGCTTCAGGCATTGAAGGATTATCCGGAGATAGACTTTCAGAAAAGTATCATGGTCGGTAATAATCCAACCGATATGGAATTTGCCCACAACGCCGGAATCCGCTACCGGATTTTTCTGACTACCACAATTGATCCGCCACCTTATCCATATCCTTATATTGACGCACATTATCCTACACTGAAAGCATTCGCGGACAGCATCAGGGATAATCAGGTACCAGCGGGTACAGACCAGACAATTTCAGCAACAGGTAAGGCAGGAGCAGGCAAAGCATAAATTGGACTAATTTTACCGGATTAATATAAAACGATGACGACCGTACTTCAGCAATATTTCACAGAATTTACGCCGCAGCAGCTTCAACAGTTTGAGGCGCTGGGCACACTTTATCCCGAGTGGAACGAAAAAATCAATGTCATTTCCAGAAAAGACATTGATAGCCTCTATACCCGGCATATACTACATTCCCTTAGTATTGCCGCCCTTATTGAATTTCAGCCCGGCACCCAAATCATAGATATTGGCTGTGGGGGTGGATTTCCGGGTATACCGCTGGCGATATTCTTTCCGGAAGTGAAATTTCACCTTGTCGACAGCATAAATAAGAAATTGACAGTTGTCAGGGAAATCAGCCAGGCAATAGGCCTTAGCAATGTGACAGTTGAACATACCCGGGCAGAAGGCATAAAGGGGCGACAGTTTGATTTTGCGGTTTCCAGATCGGTTTCCGCCCTTAAAAATTTATGGTTTTGGAGTCGCCCCCTGCTCAAGAAGGGCAGTAGTCAAACCCTGGCCAACGGCCTGATTTGTTTCAAAGGAGGTGATTTAGCGGCGGAGATCTCCGAAAGTGGGCTGCGACCACAGATATATTCTATTGAAGACATATTCGAGGAGGATCTGTTTAAGGATAAATACCTGTTACACGTAAAAGCATAAGTCAGAAAAAATAGATAATGAAGTATTTACTGAGTGTTTTGGCATTTGTCATCTTGTCCACTATAGCCTGTACGACTAAAAAGCAAGGACGCGGTGTCCAGTTAGAGACCGGCGTTTCCCAGAAGCTGGCTAAGTATCGAAAAGCCACACTCAATGAACCCACTTATCAATTATCTTTCGATATTCCGGCAGATAAAACAAAGCCTATTATGGCCACTGAAACGCTGCGTTTTCAGTGGCATGACAGCCTAAAAGCACCCCTGCAGATTGATTTTAATCCATTGGCGGGAGCGGGCATCCATAAGATGATTGTCAACGGGGCAGCTGTTGTCCCAAATTTCCAGAAAGAGCACCTGATTGTAGATGCCAGCACCTTAAAAGACGGTCTGAATCAACTGGAATTCGAATTCCAGGCCGGCGATATCGCCCTGAACCGAAAAGAGGACTATCTATATACCCTATTTGTCCCGGAGCGGGCCAGAACAGCGTTTCCCTGTTTTGATCAACCCGATCTGAAAGCTACCTTTTCATTAAAACTGACCCTGCCAGGCAGCTGGGAAGGGATCAGCAATGGAAAGTTACTGGACTCCAATCTAACAGGAGACCGCAAAACCCTGCATTTTGCTGAGTCAGATACCCTGAGCACTTATCTGTTTGCCTTCGCTGCAGGCAATTTTAAGTCGGTTAGTCAAAAAATGGACACCGTGACCGCCAGACTCCTTTACCGGGAAAATGACCCGGCAAAGATTAAAAGCAGTCTTAAAGAAATCTTCAATTTTTCCGCCAAAGCCATCCGTTTTTATGAAAAATGGACGGGCATAGGCTACCCCTTCCAGAAAATTGGGATGGCAGCCATTCCCAATTTTCAGTTTGGCGGCATGGAGCATCCCGGCAGTATACTCTATCAGTCCTCCAGCCTGTTTTTAGACGATGGTGCTACGCTGGACCAGCGAAACAGCCGTTCCAATCTGATGGCTCATGAATTGGCCCATATGTGGTTCGGGGACTTAGTTACCATGCGTTGGTTTGATGACGTGTGGATGAAAGAAGTTTTTGCGAATTTTATGGCAGATAAATGTACAGGCCCAGGCAGTAATGACGCAGATTTTAACCAGAAATTCTTGATCGATCATTATCCAGGTGCATTTTCAGAAGACCGCACCCTTGGTGCTGCACCGATTCGACGACCTCTTGACAACCTGTCAAATGCCGGTATGCTCTATGGCAACAATATCTATCATAAAGCGCCGATAATGATGCGCCAACTCGAAAAGCTTATCGGTCCGGCTGCTTTCCAAAAAGGCGTCCGTTTATACCTGCGTAAATATGCAGGTAGTAATGCCAGTTGGCCGGATCTGATAAAAGTCCTGGATGATCAAAGCCCGATTGATCTGGTAAAATGGAACGAGGTATGGGTTAATCAGGCAGGCAGACCGGTCTTTGATTATACATTGACCACTGAAAATGGGCGCATAAAGCAATTAATCGTACTGCAAAAGCCGGAATTTGACGCGTCTGACAGGACCGGGACAAAGGAAGGCACAACACCTAATATCATAAAAGTCTGGCCACAGGTGTATGATATCGAGCTTTGCTACGCAAATGGCGTAAAGCGAATTGGGATCCGAGATAACAGTGCGAAAATGGAGATCAAGGCAGCCAGCGGCTTGCCGGAACCCCTATTTATTCTTTGGAACGCCACGGGTTCAGGCTACGGATTATGGCCTTCAGGTGCCTTGACCGCCGCTCATATCAGGCAGATAAAAGCACCACTAGGCAGAGCAAGCGCTTATATTAATACCTATGAGCAGTTGCTTGCTGGAAGTAAAAGCCAGTCACCGGCAGCACTTTTAAAAACGTACCTGAACTGCTTAGGCTTTGAAAATAGCGAACTCAATGTAAAACTGTTGACCGGCTATATAACAGATATCTTCTGGGAATACCTGCCGGTGGCTGCGCGCACTAAGGTGACCAGTGAATTAGAGGCGGGGTTATGGAATGCCATTAGCCTTCAAAGTTCAGGCGGTATCAAAAAAGAACTATTCAATACTTATACAAAAGTTTTTACAAGTGAGCAGGCATTACAGCGTCTGAAACATATTTGGCAACAGCGGTTGCTCCAGCCCATTAAAGGAATTGCTTTATATGAAGAAGATTATGCCAGCCTGGCTTTGCAGCTTGCGCTCAGGACAGCTGACAACGGGAATTTATTAAACAAAGCACTCGCCAGCATTAGTCAGCCCGACAGGCAGGCAGCTTTTAAAATTATTATGCAGGCAGCCAGCTCCGATCCCAAAATCAGAAACAGGTTCTTTGAGGGACTGAATAAAAGAGAGAACCGTGGGAGTGAGGCGGCAATTATAAAGGCTCTATATTATTTAAACCATCCATTAAGGCAACCTGAAAGCGAAAAATACCTTAAACCAAGCCTTGATTTGTTGGAAGAGATCCAGCAAACCGGGGCGATCTTTATGCCTAAAAACTGGTTGACTGCTACCTTCAGTTATTATCAAAGTCCGGCTGCCTATAAAATAGTTCAGCAATTTCTGGAGGATCATCCAGATTATAATCCAATGCTGAAAGATAAAATATTGCAGGCAACCGATCCCTTAAGACGGTCCCTGCTATTGAATCAAAAATAGCTAGAGAAATAGAAATAAAATTAATACATAGTTATAGGTAACGATCCCGGAAATTGGTTATGTTTTCGGGATCTGTTTATTTTGTTGGCCCCGACTTTGCTGTAAGGCTGACTGTTGCCTACTTCCAGGGATTTGATAGGATTTAATTATTATTTTCTTATGTTTTTTTTGGGATAACTGTAGCGTAATGAACTCATTAGCCGTTTACCGTGTATTCGTAATTTTTAAAAAAATTCATAACCCATGAAGAAAGTTTTGTTAACCGTATCCGCAGCCATGCTGATCTTAGCTGCGTGTTCAAAAGATGATAGCCCATCAACACCCCCAACGACCAATGATGTTTTAATCCGTGGCGATTGGAACGGAGCCTATTTAATAAAAACAGGTTTTATCGCTGGTGTAGCTATTGAAAAGACTGATACTGTCGGTACCGCATTTGTTGATTCTTTGAATATTACTTTATATCAGGGAGTTGATAAGAAAGATTCTATTAAAGGAACCTTTGGTCTGAATCAAACTGCATTAAAGGGAGCTTACACTTTGGATATACAGTCAGATCCTAATGTAATTGATGCAAGTCTGGATTTAGGTACTGGTGTGCCTTTTTTACTGAAAGGTAATGCTGCTATCAGCAAGGATTCATTAATTGTTTCTAAAAGTGCTAAGGAAGCTGTTGAATTTGGTGATAAAACATCTGATAGTACGCATACAGTTGTTGCCTTTTCCCGCAAGAAATAATCCTTCGAACGCATAAGGTTCCCATTAAATTTCTGACATCTTGCGATTTTTTTTCGTTGAAGATAACCACCTCGCCTTTTAGATTTTTTCAGGGAGGTGGTTTTTTTGGTTTGACCAACCAACTGTTTGTCCTATTATAATAATTTCAATACGGACTATTTTTACATTGTAACTCATTTGATTAGCCGGGTAGCTAATACATGTCGTGTCAAAAAAACGGCTTCTGAACACACGGGGTTGAATAAAATGGAAGATGCAAATTTTTTTTCCCGGAAAATAAAAAATACCTTTGCATGACCTTCCTAAGGAAATGATTCCGAAAATCTCTTTCCAAACATATTTTTAGACCAGGTCAACATTGTCATCCGTTAATGAGTTTTAATCAAATAGCCGGATGATTATTTTTTTTGTAAAAAAGTTGAACAATCATATCAGAATATTATGGCAAAGTATGTTTTTGTAACTGGTGGCGTCACCAGTAGTTTAGGGAAAGGAATCATTGCAGCCTCTCTAGCCAAGCTTTTACAGGCAAGAGGTCTCAAGGCGACTATCCAGAAATTTGATCCTTATATCAATATCGATCCCGGTACGATGAACCCTTATGAACATGGGGAGTGTTATGTAACCGAAGATGGTGCAGAAACCGATCTTGATCTTGGACACTATGAAAGGTTTTTGAATATACATACTTCCCAGGCAAATAATGTAACCACCGGACGCATCTACCAGACCGTAATCAACAAAGAGCGGGAAGGCGCATATTTAGGGAAGACTGTACAGGTTATTCCACACATTACAGATGAGATCAAGCGCCGTATGCTGTTGATCGGTAATGAAGGCAAGTATGACGTTATTATAACTGAGATCGGTGGTACGATTGGGGATATTGAAAGTCTGCCCTTTGTAGAAGCCATACGGCAGATACAATGGGAATTACCGGATGAAGATGTCTGTGTCGTACATCTTACCCTGATTCCATATCTAAAGGCGGCTAAAGAACTCAAGACCAAACCGACGCAGCACTCCGTAAAGATGATGAGCGAAAACGGTGTACATCCGGATATTATTGTTTGTCGCACGGAAGAACCGCTAACAAATGAATTAAAAAGAAAGATTGCGTTATTCTGTAATGTAAAACAGGATGCTGTCATTGAAGCGATGGATGCGGCTTCCATCTATGAAGTGCCGCTTGAAATGCTCAGGGAGAAACTGGATATAATCTGCCTGAAAAAATTCCATATCACAGAAATTGCAGAACCACAACTGGAGCAATGGAAAGAGTTCCTGGATAAGTTAAAATACCCCAAAAGCAAAATTACCATTGGACTTATTGGTAAATACATTGAACTGCAGGATGCCTATAAATCCATTTTGGAGAGTTTCATACACGCAGGCGCTGCCTGCGAAGTAAAAGTGCAGATCATTAATGTACATAGTGAATTTATCACAAAAGAGAACGTCGCAGAAAAGTTGGAAAGTTTTGATGGGATGGTGGTTGCACCGGGATTTGGTGAACGTGGGATTGAAGGAAAAATCCTGGCCATTCAATACGCCAGAGAACACCAGGTGCCTTTTTTCGGGATCTGTTTAGGCATGCAGATGGCTGTCATTGAATTTGCCCGTAATGTCATAGGCCTTAAGGGGGCACATTCAACTGAAATGAAAGAAGATGCGGTCCATCCGGTTATCAGTATGATGGAAGCACAGAAGAAGATTAAATTAATGGGGGGAACCATGCGACTGGGTGCCTATCCCTGTGAAATCAAAACCGGTTCACTGGCATATACTATTTACGGGAAAAACAATATTTCTGAAAGACATCGGCATAGATATGAGTTCAATAACGACTACCTGCAACAGTTTATAGATCATGGCATGGGAGCAACCGGATTCAACCCCGAGACTGGACTGGTCGAGATTGTGGAAGTGCCAACACATCCATTTTTTATCGGGGTACAGTTTCACCCTGAATTAAAAAGTACGGTCTTATCGCCGGCACCCTTATTTGTGCACTTTGTTGCAGCAGCAAAAGTGCATAATGAAAAACGTATCGCTCAAAAAGTATCCGCATCTACTGTGCGGTAAATTGCGAATATATTTAATAAAAAGGGCCAGCGCTGTAATTACTACAGACTGGCTCTTTACCTATTTATTCAGTTTCGTTTCCCGAAAGTTAAATCAGACACTAAATCAGTCTTTGAGAATTTCCCTTGAGATAACTATTTTCTGGATTTCAGAAGTCCCTTCCCCGATGGTGCAGAGTTTTGCGTCCCGGTAAAATTTTTCCACAGGGAAATCCTTTGTATAGCCGTAACCGCCAAAAATCTGGATGGCCTCTGTCGCCGTTCTTACTGCCACTTCGCTGGCGTAATATTTAGCCATCGCAGATTCTTTGGTCAGCTGCTCATGATTCTCTTTTAACCGGCAAGCTTGAAGTATAAGTAAATTGGCCGCCTCTATTTCGGTAGCCATATCCGCTAATTTAAAACTAATACCCTGGAAAGCAGAAATAGGCTTATCGAACTGATAACGTTCCTTACTGTACCCTAGGGCCGCTTCATAGGCGCCTCTGGCAATCCCCAGAGATAAGGAAGCAATAGAGATCCGGCCTCCGTCTAAAATGGTCATAGCCTGTTTAAAACCATCGCCAACTTCGCCCATACGCTGCTCATCAGAAATCACACAGTTGTCGAAAATAATTTCAGCGGTTTCACTGGCCCGCATGCCCAGTTTATTTTCCTTTTTTCCCGCTTTAAACCCGGGTGTACCTCTTTCTATAATAAATGCGGTACTGTTGTCCCGAGTGCCTGGTTCACCGGTTCTGGCCAGCAGTACAACGGTATCGCCGCTAATGCCATGTGTAATCCAGCATTTGGTGCCATTAATGACCCAGTCACTGCCTTGTTTTTTGGCAACACATTTCATATTACCGGCATCACTGCCTGTATTAGGTTCCGTCAGTGCCCAGGCCCCTATGTGTTCTGCAGTGGCCAGTTGGGGGAGGTATTTTATTTTCTGATCTTCACTCCCGAAAGTAAGTATATGATTGGTACATAATGAATTATGAGCGGCCAGACTGAGTCCGATACTGCCACAAACCTTGGAGATTTCTTCGATAATCACTTTATATTCAAAATAACCTAATCCGGCACCGCCGTACTTTTCTGGGACAAGAACGCCCATCATGCCTAGAGCGCCTAACTCCCTAAATACATCAACCGGAAAAATTTGTTTTTCATCCCACTCCATTAAATGGGGTTTAATGTGCTGAGCGGCAAAATCTCTTGCCATCTGCGCAATTTGTAAGCTTAAGTCCTCCTGTATTTGGATCATATTTATTATTTAACTAACTAATGTTTGTTACAAAGATAAGTGATTCCAGATGAGTTGTGATGATACGGATAATATTTTCTATAATTTTCTTCGAAATTTAAGTTAAACCAAGGGGTAAATCATCAAAAAAGGCCATTCCAGACAACTGAAATAGCCTTTTAATTAGTTGAACTTTACTAAAGTCATTTATCTTGCTCAGTCTTCCGTTTTCTTTTTGCCTTCTTTTTGGGTTAAGTATAAATCCAGTCCCACAGCCATATTAGGGATCTTTTCAGAAGGTGCGATAATGGTGGCTTTTAGCCCTTCATTTCCGCAGGCCCTTAGTGTACCACTACCAAAAGTACCAACGATCATTTTTGAATTGGCAAAATCAGGATAGGAGTCCAGCAGACACCGTATGCCACTGGGGGTAAAAAAGCAGATGATATCATAATGCTGTTCATCCATTACACTCTTAATATCATTACTCACGGTACGATACATAAAACCCAGTTCAAAAGTGCATTTATTGGATTTTAGCCAGTTGACAATATCGCTGTCCTGTTGGTTTTCACTGCAGACATACAGAAAAGATTCATTTTCCTTATGTTTATTAATCACATCGAAGATGCTTTTATTGGTACCATCCGCACCAAAAAAGACTTTTCTTTTCCTGTAAAGAATAAACTTCTGCAGATATAGGGCAATAGCTTCTGCAACACAGAAATACTTGGTATCCTGACTCACCGAAACCTTCATTTCTTCACACATACGGAAGAAATGGTCAATCGCATTTCTGCTGGTGAAAATGACAGCACTGTATTTTGTGATATCAATTTTCTGCTTCCGGAATTCCTTTGCAGACAGTCCTTCCAGCCTTATAAATGGATGAAAAACCAATTCGGCATTATGCTTTTTTGCTAAATCGTAGTATGGAGACTTCTCACTACTTGGTTTTGGTTGGGTAATGAGAATCCTAGTATTTACCTTAGCCGGAATCAAGCTCTTACCTTCACTTTTTACCATAGAATTTTTAATGTCGATAGAATGAATAATACGGTCGCTCTTATATGAGCTGACCTATATTGGTGAATAAGACCCTGTATACTAATAATAAGGGGATTATTTCAACCGCGCAAAGGTACAAAATAAAGTGGAATGCGGTCACCTTCAATTTTCCCTTAATAAGCAGAAAAGATGCGATATATCTATATATAAGAAGAATCCCGATAATGACCATTGTATAAGAAAAAGTTAAGGCCAGCGTATGCTGAGAACCAAAGGCAATCAATAATGCGGCTGGCAGTAGTATCAAACCGATTACTTTATTTATAGAGAAAACCACCTGGTTGTAAAGAGCAGCAGCAGCCGGGCTATTAAATATCCAGCCGGAGAGCTTTATGACCAAAAATTTTATTAGATAAACTGCCATCAGCATCAGGGTAAAAAGAAGCCAATTACGCCAAAAAGAAGCGCCGGGCCAATTGGGTTTGATTATCTGGGCCAAAAATAGCCCTCCCGTCAAAGCAAAAAATAGATTCAGGAGTAAAGAAGGCAGTACGTTTTGACCGCTCAGTTGCTCCGTGACATTTTTTTTCCGGTCACTGGGGTGGAGAAAAAACCAGAAAACCTGATTAAAATACCGTGGGAAAATGATTTTTATAAGTCCAAGAAGGAGCGCTAGGCCTAAAAAGCTATAAAATAAGCTGTCTTTGTTATCTGAAAAATGTAACAAAATAGTGCCTTCAGAATGCCTAACGGTAGAATTTCTCAGTAAAAAATCCGGAAAATAAAGCGCCGCCTCAAATTTATTCGCTGTATTTCTAAGTGCCTCACTCGCCATATTTTCCCTCAGTGCGCGCTCCTGGGCGGCCAGGAGCGCTGCCAGGGAGTCCGCTGCCCGGTCCACACTATCGGGGGAGCGAACAGCCGTATTTGCGGCGGTGGTGGTTGCTGCTGTTGTCGGTACTACCGGGTTGCTGCCTGTAGAAGAAGCATCTGCCTTATTGCTGGCAGCTGATTTAGCAGTGGGGGTAGTCACTGATTTTTTGACAGAATCAGCTCTGCGGGTAGGGATCGACTTTTTAGCAGCATTGGTATCTTTTCTGGAAATGGTTGCAGGTGCCTTTGCGGGCGGCTTTTGTCCGGCAACCGGGCGCTGTTTATCCGTGGCTGGGTTGTTTGAATCCTTGCGGGTCAAACTATCGGTCCGTTGCCCCAGGGCAAAGGACCAGCTACCTATTAATATCAAAAGGGTCAGAATCTGCTTCATGTGCTCTGCAAAGTTGCCTATTTTTTGGGGATTAGCGCTTTTTTCCGACAACTATTTACCAAAGCATCTGAGTTGTAAGGTTTAGCCTAGAGCGTAACACGTAGTTAATATGGCGGTAACCTTATAGTAACATTACACAAATACTTTTGCCCCGTTATAATTAATCAAGTATTAAATAATTGTTTCTTGAAAATAAATAGAATCATCCGGTATCTCTGCTGTTTAGCCTGCCTTGTATGGCTGGGCTTGCGACCACTGGTCGCTCTGGCCAGTGACGACGAACCCAAAATAAAATTAACAGGGAAAGTACTGGGTGCAGAAGGCCTACCGGTCCAGGGCGCCACTATTGTAATAGAAGGTACACATACCGGTGCCATTACTGAAGCAGATGGCAGCTTCCAGTTAGAAATATCCAAAGGGAAAACACTTCAATTAAGTGTACATGCGGTCGGCTTTAGTTCCAAAACCCTGGTTGTTGAACCACAAAAACAGCAGCCGGAAGAAAAATGGATTATACATTTAACCTCCACAACCAAAGAGCTGGATGCTGTAACGGTTTCCACTTCGGCCAGAAAAAGCGGAAGTGTAGATCTGGTCTATGCAAAACAAAAGGCGGCATCCGCCATATCGGATGGCATCTCCGCTGATCTGATCCGAAAATCACCCGACAAAAACACAGGTGATGTTTTAAAAAGAGTCAGCGGCACTTCTGTACAGGATGGCAAATTTGTAATCATCCGGGGACTTAATGAGCGTTATAATACGGCCTTGGTCAATAACGCCCAGCTGCCCAGTACAGAGCCCGATAAACGCGCCTTTGCTTTTGATATAATCCCCGCCAGTGTCATTGATCAGATCGTGATTTACAAGTCAGCGACTCCCGATCTGCCTGGTGATTTTGCAGGCGGTGCTATTGAAATAGCCACCAAAGAATTTCCGACACGTAAAACTTCTGATGTGTCTCTTTCCTTCGGTTATAATTCCAACACCACATTTGATGCTTTTAAAAACGGCATTCCAAAAGGGAAATATGATTTTCTGGGTTATTTTGATGATCAGCGTAAGATACCGCTCAGTTATGAGCAGAACAAACAGGATTTTATTCACCAAAGTGAGGCTTTTAAAACGCAGGTTACCAAAACTTTTCCAAATACATTTGGTTACCGCCCGGCTTCTAATAGCCTGCCCGATTTCAGCCTTTCCTATACGCAGGGTAATACAAAGTTTTATGGGGGAACGAAAAAGCTGGGCTATGTATATTCCATCGGCTATGGGGCCGCGCGCCAGGTTGTAAACTGGCAGATCGACGATTATTCCATTGACCAGCGCAAAATATATGGCAGTAAGGCGGTAGACTATATAAAAAAGTATTCGCTCAGTGCACTGGCTAATCTGACCTATTCCTTTAATGCAAATAACCGGATTTCCTGGAAGAACTTATATAATAATAAATTGGCGACTTCCATGGCATTAAGGAACGGAGCGAACCTGGCGAATGAAACCGCACTTCCTTTTATCAGTTCTGCTAATAAAGCCCAGCAAGATGGCTTGCTGCAGTCCGTCTTTGAAGGGACCCACGAACTGACCAAGCAAAGCCAGCTGGTATGGAACGGATCTTACGCACTTACGTATCGGCACGAACCGGATGAAAGAATTCTGACCCTGAATGAAAATACTGAGGGTGGCTATGAAAGAAAGCTCAGTAATGAAAATTCTCCGGAAATTCAGAATGCCGGCCGGGTGTACTCTGATAATAAAGAACAGCTCTTCGGCGCGAATGTGAACTATCAACTTCGCTTTAAGGGTTTTGGTCAGGAGCAGATACTGAAAATAGGAACCGCTAACTACTACCGGTTAAAAGATGTCGCGGTAAATGCACTGGGCTACGCCACAGCTTCTGCTTATGGCGCGGTAATACCCGCTTCCTCAACGGATCCTTTTAACCTGTTTAACCCGGAAAACATAGACAAGTACAAAATAACGGTTGCAAACATCGGCACCAATTCAACGGATTATAAGGGCAAAGCCTGGAATAATGCCGGTTATGTGATGCTTGAAAATAAATTTTCCAACAATTGGATTTTAAGCTGGGGTGCGCGCATCAGTTCCTACCGTCAACAGTTGATACCGGAAAAGGGAAAGACGATCGAGAAAAATAATACTGACATCTTACCTTCAGGCATACTGACCTATAAACTGGGGCAGAAAACCAACCTGAGATTAGCAGCTTCCAGCTCGGTCAACCGCCCGGAGTTCAGGGAACTGGCTGATTACAGCATTTACGACTATAACAAGGATTTTGTGTACCGCGGTAATCCCAACCTGGTCAGAAGTAAAAACACAAATCTGGACTTTCGATATGAGTTCTTCCCGGGTGCAGGCCAGATCATGTCCGCCAGTGTTTTCTACAAACATTTTAAAAACCCCATAGAACAAGTGAATCAAGGAAATGGTGTCTTAAATTACCAGAACGCAGAAAGTGCCACTTTATACGGAGGAGAACTGGAGATACGTAAGAAACTGGACTTTCTGGGTAGTGACTTTCTAAGAAAAATAACCCTCTATGGAAATGTGACTTATGTAGACGGTGATATACAATTAAACGGTGTTACCGGTAAAAGCCTGATGCAGGGCCAGTCGCCTTATTTGGTTGGCGCCGGAGCAAACTATGTTGAGGGAGATTTTTCACTCAACTTACTTTATAATAAAACGGGTCCAAGACTTGCCTACAGAGGGCAGGGTGCAGGCCAGATGAATATATATGAAAAAGCCAGGGACGTTATTGACGCCCAGCTGAGTTACAAATTTTTAAAAGCAAAGCGCCTGGAAGTGAAATTATCTGTAAGTGACCTACTCGCACAGCCCATTAGCTGGTATTATAAGTTTAATCAACAGACAGGTAGTAAACAAATTGGCTACGATCCGAAAAATGACCGGATAACACGTCAGTATAGAGATGGCAGTACTTCTACGCTTACTTTGAAATACAATTTCTAATGCTCTTAAATCAAATCGAAATTAAACGCAAATTTAAATTTAAAATCAAAATCAAAAACATGAAAACTTTAAAAACGCTCTCCGTTGCAGCTGCCCTGCTTTTCGCCGCGGCTTCCTGCAGCAAAAACGATGGGCCGGTTGTAACGCCGCCCGTTGATCCCGGAACCAGTGTGGATATCCGTGGCAGTATTAAAGCAAATGAAACCTGGAGCAGTGACAAAGTCTATCGGCTCAGAGGCTATGTCTATGTTGAGTCCGGTGCAACTTTAACCATTGAACCCGGTACAAAGATTATCTCCAGCAATGATTCCGCAGGCGTATTGATTATTTATAAAGGCGCAAAAATTAATGCCAAAGGGACAGCGGCCGCCCCCATCGTGTTTACTTCTGCTGAACAGAGCCCAAAGCCGGGTGATCTGGGTGGTGTA
>DATJDF010000707.1:0-2509 GCA_035497555.1 Arachidicoccus sp.
TTAAGGTTAGTGCCCCTGTCGTTTTATTCACCGTGCCCAGTCGCGTGCCGTAAACATTACCACTTCTTACCTGAGCACCGATTTTCCAGCGTTGAATATCAAACCACCTCAAGCCTTCCAGTGCCAGTTCTACCCTGCGTTCACGACGCACAAGCTTTCTTAGTGTAGTCTGGTTATTATATACGGTTTGATCAACACCTGGCATACCTGCTCTTTTCCGAACGGCGTTGATGGCGTCATATACACTTTTATCGATACTACCCGACTCAATTTTTGCTTCTGCATAGGTCAGTAATATCTCTGCATAACGGATAACGATAATATTCAGGCCCGTATTCCACATATCCGCAAAATCAGTGAGATTTGAAGTGAATTTTCGTTCGATATATCCGGTTTTTGAGTTATTGCCCCCATTATAATAATCAGCAGAGGCGCTTTCGATCGAATTGTAATATTTTCCGCCATAAAGTTGACCAGGATAGACAATACTGGCACTAAGTCTCGGATCACGGTTCTTATATGGATCGTTTGCGTTATAACCGGAACTTGGATCATCAATTGTTTTACCTTTAATCGTTTCATAAGCGTCCACTAAAGACTGTGTAGGGTCCAGGGAAGCCCAGCCACCGTAGGAGGAAGAGGGCATAACACCCATATCTCCATTAACAACGTCATTTTCCTTATACTGAATATCCAGGATTACTTCGCTGTTGTTTTCATTTTGAATCCTGAACAGGTCCTGATAGCTCGGAAAGAGACTATAGCCTAATTTCATAATAGCCTGGCAATCCTTTATACAATCCGCATAGTTCTTATCAAAAAGTTCTATACGCGCTTTTAAAGAAAGGGCTGCACCTCGGGTTATATGTCCGACTTCCCCACCGGAGTAGCTGACCGGCAAAATGGGTGCGATAGTGTCCAGTTCGGCCAGAATATACTTTCTAACATCAGCGACAGGTGTTCTGGTAACCGCGTTCGCTTCTGTTGTCGTAATGGTCTTTTTAACCAGTGGGACATCTCCATATAATTGCGACAGGATAAAATATTCATAAGCGCGCAAAAAGCGCACCTCCCCTTTATAGCGATTTTTAAGGTCCGCATCCATGGGTGTTTTATCCACGTTTTCCAAAAACCAGTTACACTTCTGAATCGTGGTGTAACTCCAGCGGGATGAGGCATTGTTATCGGCCGGTGTGACTGTCCCGTTGCCGTAATCCTGGTAACCTTCCCAGGGGAACTGGCTATAACTATTATCCGATACAGCGTCCAGATAAATAATGTTATAGTCACCTTCCCAACCATTATAACAGCCGTTAAGGGCTGCTTCCGCATCTGACTGGGAGGTCCATAAAGATCCGTTACTGTAGGAATCCAGTGGTGTCCGGTTAAGCAGATCCTTCTGGCAGGAGCCTAGAAGCAGTACAAAAGCGGCTATTAAATATATTGTCTTTTTCATTGCTTATAATTTATTAATTGTCAAAATCTTGCCGGTGTCTGCAGATGCAAAGACCCGCACCTTTTACAATGGTTTTTAAAATGTTACATTCAGCCCGATGGTATTTACTTTCACCTGTGGGTAATAATAAATACTGCTGGTAGTGGCTTCTTCAGGATCCACCCACTTATACAGGCTGTCAAAGGTCAGGATATTCTGGCCGCTATAATAAATGCGCAGTCTGGTGATCCCCATTCTCTTGGTTAACGATTCCGGAAGGGTATAGCCAATCTGAAGATTTTTAACCCGTAAGTATGCGCCATTTTTGACCCAAAATGATGAAGGGGTGTTTGAAGGATCGTTCTGATGGTTAGCATACCAAAGTCTTGGGAAACTGGCATTGGGGTTATCAACTGTCCAGTTATCCAATAAGGCACTGGTAGGTTTATTGGCATCAGGACTGACACCGCCGAGCTTACCCAGGTCCATATAGGCTTTGACACCTGCGGCACCCTGCAGCAGAACAGAGAGATCAAAATTACGCCAGGAAGCGCCCAGATTCATCCCAAAAGTAATTTTTGGGTAGCTGTTGCCAAGATACTGACGATCTGCACTGTTAATGGTATCATTACCGTCCAGATCTTTATAAATGATATCACCGGGACCGGTTTTGACGGACTGATAAGCATGGTTCTTAACCTGGTCTGCTGATTGGAAAAGCCCCTGCGCGACATAGCCGTATAGTGCGCCGTAGGGTGAACCCACTTGCTGCACGGTATAGCCACTGATATTTGGCCCAGTGCCGTGTAAATCCGTAATCTTATTATTTATAAAAGTAGCGTTCAGGCTACCGTAATAAGTAAAATCTCCCTTTTTGTCATTATAGCCTACTGAAAACTCCCAGCCTTTATTGCTCATGGTGGCCGCATTCTGAACAGGAGACTTTAATCCATAAGGCGCGCCAACAGGGACGGCCAAAAGAATACCTGTCGTGCGTTTGTCAAAATAATCAATGGTCACATTCATTTTTCCTTGTAACAGCCCCGCATCCAGTCCCGCTCCCGATTCACGCGT
>DATJDF010000708.1:0-2027 GCA_035497555.1 Arachidicoccus sp.
GTACGGAACCTATTAACTTCATTGGAATACACAATTAAGGAAAATACGCCACAAAATTTCGTTGTAACTGTAGCAGCAGAAAATACGGATATTCATCAGGCTGCCGATCTGGCTGAAGAAGTATTGCGCATTGATGGTCTGGATAAAATTGACATCCCTGCCCGTTTGAATATTTCCTTAAATAAAAGTGGCGCAACATTCGATGTTCGTGCTTTAAAGGAACGCGTCGCCCAGTACCTGGCTCATGCAGGCTTGCAGGAAATTGTCACTAACTCTATCACCAACGACAGCTATTATCCTGATCATACGCAACTCGTACGCTTACTCAATAACCTGTCAAGCGAACTGAATATCATGCGGCCGGAAATGTTGGAAAGCGGGCTGGAGGTGATTTTGCACAATGTAAACCGTAAAATGCCGGATTTAAGATTATTTGAATTTGGAAAAACTTACCGGCAAATCGCTGTTGGTGATTACGCGCAAAAGGATCTATTGTCTATTTGGTTAAGCGGCAATATGCAGCAGCAAAGCTGGCAGCATAAGGCCCAAAAATCGGATATCTATCTACTCAAAGGACTGATAGTGAACGTATTTTCGCTTTGTGGACTGCATAAAATTCAGGAAAGCCAGGAAAGGGGCACTTTATTCTTTAAGCGTGGTAAAACAGCAATAGCGAATCTCTATAAAGTGCCGGAAGACCGGTTAAAGAGATTCAATATCAAACAGGACGTTTTCTATGCAGAGATAGATATCAAAAACCTGGCAGAAGCAGTTGAAAAGAATAAAATAAAATTCCAGGAACTGCCCAAATATCCTGCCATGAAAAGGGACCTGGCATTGGTTTTGTCAAGAGATATCGTCTATGAACAGGTAGCCGCTATAGCGCAAAAACAGAAATGGGAAGCCCTGGCTGATTTTGAATTATTTGACGTTTTCGAGCATGAAAAACTGGGGAGCGACAAAAAATCACTAGCTTTAAGCTTTACTTTTCAACTCCATGACCGGACCCTGACAGATGAGGAAGTAGATCATATGATGAAACATTTGATAGCCGAATACGAAAAAGAGCTGCATGCAGCTATAAGATCCTAAACGTATGGAAGAACTCTCCCTATTGCAGCAAAAACTCAGTTCATTATTGAAGCTCTATTCCGCTCTGAAAGCGGATCACATCGCATTGCAAAAAGCGATTTCCAAACAAGCGGATTTTATTCAGGATTTAAATAAAGAAAAGGAAAGCCTGCAAAAAGAATTAGGATCCGCGTTTCTGGTGCAATCAGCAGGCGATCTGAACACAGAACAAAGGGAAAGGATAAAGCAGCAATTAGATAAGGTATTGGACACATTGAATAAAAACATTGATTTACTATAATAATCTTTAGTTTGAACAAGGATTTAAAATTATTCATCATTCTTATTACGGGACTCTTTATGTTGGCTGCCTGCGAGAAAGAAAAACCGGATTGCTATCAGTCCAATTCGGTAATGGCTTATCTGCAATTTAAGAGCAAGGACACCATACATATTGACAGCTTAAGGAATGATACGCTTATTGACACCCTCATTGTCAGCTATCGAGACACTTCATTGGCGACGCCCCTATTGAAGTCCTTAGATCAACCCAAAACCTTTTTGTCTTATGGTAATATTACAATTTCCTACTTAGGCGTTCCTCTGAATCCTGGAACAGACAGTATCCGCTATGCCCTGCAATACGATACGACTATCGCAGATTATGACACTATAACCTATTATTATCAAACTACAACCCATTTTATCTCCAACAATTGCGGCTTTACCAATTATTTCTTCATCGACAGCATTCATGTTACCGGTAATTTCATTGATTCTTTTGCCCTGGTAAAAAATGAAGTAACCTCAGAGGCATCTACCCGTAATATTTATTTGTATTTTTTCAGACAATAAAAACATCCATCGAAATTGTTTCCGCAAAAACCTGCTTTTCGCTTGTGCTATTTATTTTCCATTGGAGCCTTTTTGTTCTGCAGTTCCGTCGTTGCTGCACA
>DATJDF010000709.1:0-5133 GCA_035497555.1 Arachidicoccus sp.
TTAGAAGGGTTTTTATATTGCTGACCGTCAATTTTTAATTCCTGACCAAAATAACCAAAAGAAATCAATTCCCCCTTGGCCGCTACAGGACGTCTCCCAGCCCAAAAAATACCAGGTGTCATTCCTACATACTTTTTTTGCTCCTGACCACCTTGAAAATCAATTAGCATGTTTAAACTACCGTTACTAATAAGTGGCGGAACATATCCACTTGGAATATGACCAGCACTGTCCCTTACGGTATTAATGTAGGTTAAATCGAGTCCCTTTTGAGCATATGTGGTCTGCACAAGAAAAAATAAGATTAAAGTGCACATTACATGTTCAAATATACTTCGCTGTCTTCTTTGCATTATTTTCATAAATTTATTTTATATGATGGTTGTATAAGAATCCTGTAACACCAAAATCACTGTTCAAAATTAATTTACTAAGGATTAGGCGATTCTTCCCCAACAAAAAGAGCCGCTCTATTCCCTTTTATAAATTAATTGCTCCAGCACCAACAGAAAATTTTATAAATCTACATCGATGGGTAAATGTTGTGCTGAGCATCCGCCATCAACGACCAATCGCTCGCCACAAATATTTTTTGCCGCGTCAGACGCTAAAAAGGCTACCGCCTGGGCAATATCATCCATTGTCGCTTCCACCCCCAATGGTATATTTAATCGCCGACGCAAACTCGCCATCGGAGAAAGTGTTTTCCACCGATCCGTATGGATATAACCTGGGGCAACCACATTAACCCGAATTCCCTTAGGCCCTAAATCAACCGCCATTGACCTAGAAAGTGCTTCAATGCCCGCTTTACTGGCTACATACGCAGTCCGGTTATGAATTGCACGCATCGATACATTAGAACCCATATTGATGATAACACCACGTGACGCCTGCTTCAGCATAATCCTGGCTGCCTGAAGGGAAACCTGAAAAGTGCCAAAGAGATTCGTATTTATCACTTTAAGGAAATCACCTGGAGACATCTCTTCAAATATTTGTCCAATCCCTTGGTCACATGCATTATTTACCAGGATATCAATGCTTTCGAATTTGGCCAACATTTTCTTAAACATAGTGTCTACTTGCTGCGTATCTGAAATATCTCCAGGTATTTCAAAAAAGCCACTAAGCCCTTTTTCCTTTAATATTTTTGCACCATGGTTTGTACTTTCAGGTGTGCGGTCGTTAATGCACACCTTTGCCCCTTCCCGGATAAATAATTCTGCTATGCCTACCCCAGTGTTTCGACCAGCGCCTGTAATCAAAACAACTTTGTCTTTAAATCGCATCATCTAATTTCTATTTATAATTGTTTTATACTAAAGTGGATAATTTCTTAAATCACTAGCTGATCCGCCATTATAACTGCGACTTCGCCCATTCCTGATACTTTTCATCCGTTTTCTTCATCTTTAAGTTTTACCTGCCCTCTTTCGGCCAGCATCATAACGCAGTCCCACACAGGTAAATGTCTAAATACAACATTAGCTTCCTTGTTTTCCCAATCCTGTTTATTTATCTCATACACCTTTCCGGAAACCATTTCAACGTATACAGGATCTTTAAAATTTATATTTTTAATCGTCAACTGGATCGGATCCCATTTTAACGCATCATCAGGGACTCGGTCCGGATACCAAAGCAGCGCTACAGGACGCTTATCTTTTTTGAATCCAGCTACAGTCAATTTCCTGTAAGCATTAGACGAATATTCCAACATACCTTCCGCGGTTACTGTTTCATCAAAAAAGCTCGTCATATGCTGAACCCCATAATAGGAAGGGCGCTTATATATTATCTCATGCAATAAATTTGAACGTATCAGACCAAAGGACTGCAACATATTGTAATAACGCAGGTCAATAATGGTAAAAATGGAAGAAGGGATGTCCCTTACCCGGTCTGCGGCCATTCGGCGCATAAACCATTTGGCCTGGCTGATTTCCGTCCATGGATAGTTGCTAAGCGCATGCGTCCATTCAAGTTGAGAAGGGCTTCCATTCTCCCCCTGGTACAGCCTAATTTTTGGGTTATACTCGTTTTTTAAAGATGTGAGTTGCGCTACGGCTAGATAACTGTCATCTGGATTCTTATCGTAAGGGTGGTAAGTTAAATAATCAATTAGATCCAGTTTATTGTTTTCCTTTAAAATCTCAAAAACTTCTCTGGCGAATTGAATGGGTATGCCCGCCAGTGAAAAGCCCATCACCTTCGCACTTGGATCAGCCTTTTTGATAGCTTCCGCAGTTTTGATGAGTAAATTACCGTACGCTTTGCTGCCATTGCCCCCATTTGGCTCATTCCAAACTTCCCATTTTTTTACGACATCTTTGTAACGGCTTACAGTGGCCGATACATATTTTAACCAGGCTGCCATCGTTTTATCATCGGTAAAGATTTTCGCGCCTAGGGTCACCCCGGTTCCATAAAGGGGATTTCCGTAACTTAAACACATCCACGGTTCAACTGATTGCGCTGAAAGGCCGTAGACACAGCTATCCAACCAGGCAAAACTATATTTGCCTGGTTGCAATTCACATTTAGCCCACCCGCTCTGTAAACGAGCAGATTTCACACCAAGCGCACCAACATAATCCTTATAAACGCTAAATTTTGCAAAGTCCCGATCGAGCGTTTCACAACCTACTGACCACAAGGAAGATTTGATTTCACTTGAAGCTCTGATAGTGAGCCAACCGATTTGTTTTAAACCCGGTCCTGCGTATTTGAACGCTTCCCAACTTCCACTTTTATGTTGTGCAAAAGATGGGGCGCTTATAGCAAAGCTCAAAAAACAAATTAGCAAATATTTTTTCATCATTTTTTAATTTTAATTATTGAGACTACTTTAAAAATTGACCTTAACGCGCTATGCAAAAAAGCTTTACACTCTGGAGGCCCTACATCCAAAACCACCTGCATATGTTCACCTACACCAACAAAAAGCTATTGTTCATAAATTAATACAGCAAGTCCATTTTTGCCCAATTGCACGCTTTGTTTATCTTTGGCACTGTTTTTAACTTTTATGTCCCCCACTCCAGCTGACTCTTTAAACGTATAACCCGGAACCGATATCAAAGTACCGGCAGTGCCTTGAACACTTTGAGACAAAACAACTGCCAGCTGCGATCCATTTGTGAAGCATTTAGCTTCGATTTTCAAATTCTCATTCGTAAATTTCTCGCAGTCACGGTAAACCCCTCGCAGCAGCAACGCACTATATTTTTCTTTTAATTGATTGATTTTCCTCAGGTATTGCTGATAATGCGGCGTTTTATCAATAATATCCCTGCAGCGGTATATATCGATATCATTACGAAGTCCCCTGAGTACAGTTTGATTCACCCTTCTTTCTATATCTGTATCATCATAAATTTCCCGATCCGAAATGATGATTTCTGGAAAAGTATAACGCATCCACTCAATAAAGCCGTTTTTAGTTGCGGCCCCGGGCAGGTTATGAACATAATCAACATATTGTGCCGTAACATCTGTAATTCCTTCCGTTCCCAATGCGAGGTTATCATCTTTAGCTTTAATATACTGATGGATCATTTTAAGCGCATTTGCTCTATCCAAAATAACACAGCGGTCCGGAATTGGAAACTCTTTGGTCAAATCCCAATTCATGTCCGCGTAAACATATCCCAGTTGATCATAGAAAACAGAATTTGCCCCAAAATCAATGGCCCTATCAGCCATCTTTAATAACATTTTTTGCCATTTGGGATGACTGGCATCAGCCAGAACAAAACTTCTTGAATTTAAACTGCCTGTAAAGGTTTCGTTTGCTTTAAAAAGATAAGCTTCATTATATTCCGTTCCCGTGTTATTTTTATAGGAAACCTCCTTGCCTTCACCGTTTTGGTAGTAGGCGCTTTCCTTATCAATTAATTTTCCATTGAAATACATAAGCACCTTGCCGCCGTCTTTTTGAAAATCTGCCACCGCTTTTTTCCATCCAGCATCTCCACCTTGTTTAGGATCCGTTTTAAAATAGGAATCAGGATAACCATTATCCATACCAGCATTCCACCAACCAAATGGGAAAACAGCCTCCGCTTTAACACTTTCTCCTACTTGTTTAATATGATTACCTAAATCTTCGTATTTAAAAAAGGTCTCTCCATATTGATGACGTAAAATAATACGCTGCCAGCTCTTCATATTTTGCACCCATAATGGAGGTGACTCATGTCGCCACCACGTATTTGCCCAACTTCTGTAAATCTTGGAACTCTGATGCCAATTGCCCATATAGGGTGCGATGACATTGGCGTCACAGGTCCAGCTTTCTCCCGCCAGGCAATTTGGATACTTATACATCCCAGCCTCTAGCTCGTCAAAATCTCCATTTTCATTCGGATATAATCTCAATCCATGCCAGGTATTTTGAAAACTGGTATCATGACTTCCAAAATACAATCCTTGTGTTTCTCCTGTAAAGGCAAAACAATTCGCAGCAACAACCCGTGGATACATGATGTCCTTTTGCCTAAAAAGCTGCCCTGGTCCCATATAAGGAGGGTTATTCCCAACTGCCAATATTTCTTTTTTCGGATGGGGAAAGAGTTGTCCCCCAAGGGTAGTGGTCAATAACTTATGATCAGCAGGCAAATTGCAATCTCCAACTAACGGATATTGAAGCTCTCGAACAATAGTATGTAATTCCTTATTGGTAAGTTTCGAAAAAAATCTAAACTTGTCACCTTCTAGAACTACTTTTAGAAAAAGGCTAATATTTAGTTTTTCTCCGCCAATTACCAGGCTTTGATAGCTTATAGAAATTTCAGTGCCATTTTTAATAATTTCAGGCGTATTCCCCTTTGCAATTACTTCATTACCTTTCTGCTCTTTGTTATCAAAATACAACCGCCAGAGTGGCTTTCCGGAAGCATAATTAAACCCTGTTTGGAGGTTTTTAAGCGAAACTAGGTTTCCTTGCCTGTCAATAGAAAGCTGAATAGCCCGATTCTCTATCGTTACGACCTGTTGACTGATTCCACGAAGAGACAACAGCATCATTGTTGTAATCAACAATTTATTTAGAAATTTTTCATGGATTAGGCTTTTCATTAGATAATCATTTATCATGTTATTAAAATTTTACCATTATTGCTAAATTTT
>DATJDF010000710.1:0-12850 GCA_035497555.1 Arachidicoccus sp.
GCTGCCGGCGCCGTTGGTGACGACCGGTTACAGAAGGCAGCACAGGGTTATGTTACCCCGGAATCCTTTACGCACGGCACCTCAGATCAGCGTATTTTTTGGTTTAAGAAAGGTTATTCTACCGGTGATTTCAGTCAGGGAGACACTTTCAATGATCCCAGTCTGAATTAACCATAGTATTATAACATTATGTTGTTAAGTTGTTTTGCATGCTGTTCGAAACAAATTTGTCAAATCATTTCTTCTAAAAATTATCGTCTAATAAAATTTCTTATGTCTACTTTCTCCAAAAAAATAATTTTGCGGATTTCACTGGGTATCCTGATACTCAATTTTTTAAGTTTTGCAGAGGCGCAGCCGGTTAAAAAGATTCTTGTGTTTTCAAAAACCGCCGGTTTTCGACATGCGTCGATTGCTGCTGGTAAAACCATGTTTTTACAACTATCAGGGCAACATCATTATGCGGCAGATACAACAGAGGACGCGTCCGTCTTTACGCCTGCTAATTTAAAAAAATACAAGGCGGTGGTATTTTTGAATACCACGGGCGATGTATTAAATGATGCACAGCAGGACGCCTTTAAAAGTTTTATTCAAAATGGTGGTGGGTATATCGGGATCCATGCAGCGACTGATACGGAGTATGACTGGCCCTGGTATAACCAGTTGGCGGGTGCTTATTTTGACAGCCATCCTAAACCACAGGAAGCAACGTTCAGGGTACTGGACAAAAATTTTATCGCGACTGAATTCCTGCCGGATACACTGCTGCAAAAAGAAGAGATTTACAATTTCAAGTCGGTGCGTGACGGTTTACATTATCTTATCAGCGTAGACGAGTCTACTTACGAGGGAGGGAATATGGGTAAATTTCATCCGATTTCCTGGTATCATAACTTTGACGGTGGTCGCGCATTCTATATTGAATGGGGGCATTTCCCCACATCATTTACCTCTCCGGTCTTCCAAAAACTGATTTATAAAGCATTAGATTGGGCGACGGGCGCCAAAAGTTAAGCAGCTGGTTTACTTCATATTTGGTCATCTGCTCCATAAATTCTACTTTTACAGAATATACCAACTGGTATAATCTGTAAATATTATGGGTAAAGCGGAAGAGACAAGACAGTTCATTCTACAAAAAACGGCAAAACTGTTTAATATCAAGGGCTATGCGGGTACCTCCCTATCAGATATTACCGCATTAACCGGGCTCACTAAGGGCAGCATTTATGGTAACTTCCATAATAAAGAGGAAGTTATGGGTGCCATGTATGATTACAATGTACAAGCCCTTGTCGCCGTTATTGATAAAGCACTTGAAAAGCATCCGTTACCATTAGATAAATTACAGGCCATGTTAACTGTTTTCAGGCAGCAGTGGCCGAACATGAACCAGGCGGGAGGATGCCCCATCATGAATGCAGCTATTGAAGCAGATGATCATCTGCATTTTCTCCAAAAACAGGTAAGGCACAGTTTTGAGAGATGGGCCTCCCAAATTGCTTCCATAATAGATGCAGGCAAAAAACAAGGCAGCTTTCAACGGGTAGACAGCCGGTATTACGCTTATCTTTTTATCGGGCAGATAGAAGGCGGTATTCTGCTTAGCAAAACTTTTAATGACCCGCATTTTCTTAACCAGGCCATAGAACATTTGCGCGCTGTTATTGCCAGAGAATTGGTGATACAGCAACCTAATAAAAAACAGCGGAAAGCACCTTTCACACAATTATTTATTCAATTTTTTATCCATAACCATGAAAAGAGTAGTCATTACCGGACTCGGCGCAATTACACCACTCGGCAATACCGTAACCGCTTTTTGGGACGGCATCTTGCAGGGAAAAAGCGGCGCGGCGCCCATCACTAAATTTGACGCCGGGGCCTTCAAAACAAAATTCGCATGTGAGGTTAAAGACTTTAATCCACTAAATTATATAGAAAAAAAAGAGATCAAAAAATATGATCTCTTTACGCAGTATGCCATCGCTGCAAGTGATCAGGCACTACAGGATGCCGGGCTGCAGGATCTTAGCTCCAATAAAGCACTAAGGACGGAAACCGGCGTTATTTGGGCATCCGGCAACGGCGGTATCAGCACATTCGAGCAGGGGGTAAAAGAATTTTATTTAGGCGACGGCACACCCAGATTCAGCCCCTATTTTATTCCTAAAATGATTGCGGATATCGCAGCAGGTGTAATCTCTATCCGGCACCAATTGCATGGACCAAATTATTGTACCGTATCCGCCTGCGCCTCTTCAAACACAGCAATTATTAATGCCTTTGATACGATAAGAATGGGTAAGGCGATTGTCATGGTCGCCGGTGGTTCAGAAGCCGCTGTAACCCATGCTTCCGTTGGCGGATTTAATGCAGCCCAGGCACTTTCCAAACGTAATGACGCGTCTGAGACAGCTTCTCGTCCCTTTGCTGCTGACCGGGACGGTTTTGTCATTGGGGAAGGAGCAGGCGCTTTGATTCTGGAGGAATTAGATCATGCATTGGCGCGGGGCGCTACCATCTATGCAGAAATTGTGGGCGGCGGCATGGCAGCCGACGCTTATCATTTAACAGGCACCCCACCCGACGGACTGGGTGCAGTATTGGGTATGCAAAGAGCCTTAAGGGACGCGGGCCTGCAACCCAGTCAAATCAATTACATCAATGCCCACGCAACCTCTACAATGTTAGGCGATCTTAGTGAACTAGTCGCAATGGACCAGGTTTTTGGTGATTTACCCGTACATATAAGTGCGACCAAATCGATGACCGGGCATTTATTAGGTGCTGCTGGCGCCATTGAAACAATTATTTGTGCACTGGCTATACGGGACAACAAAGTGCCTGCAACGATTAATACGACTGTCCTGGATGAACACTGTCCACACCCCCGGCAGGTCGTCACGGGCCAATCCATTTCGACAGAAGTGAACTTTGCACTCAATAATACATTTGGATTTGGTGGCCACACGGCCAGTTCAATACTCGCCAAATACAAAAATTAATAACCAGTCTCCTGGTACGGCAAGGGTACCAGGGGACTATTTTTCAACACTCCATCAGGATGTCACCGATTGGAGGATTTATCAGTAAAAAAAGCATTGGCCTGAGCTGTACAGGTAACCACCAGATCATTAATACAAACATGCGCCGGGAGTGTGGCGCAGTAATAGGCAATATCTGCAATATCTTTTGCCTCCAATGCATGATAGCCTTCATACACCTGGTCACTCATTTCCTTGTTTCCTTTGAAACGCACTTCAGAGAACTCTGTCTGGGCAGCTCCTGGGTGAATGGCCGTGACTTTTATCTTTTTGGATAACAGCTCTATTCGCTGCGCCTGTGATATAGCATCGACTGCATGTTTTGTCGCACAATAAACATTCCCTAATGGATAGACGTCTTTGGCAGCAGTAGAACCAATATTGAGTATATGTCCCCTGCCCTGGTGGACAAAATAAGGTATGATCGCTTTTGAAACATATAAAAGACCCTTGATATTGGTGTCGATCATTACCTCCCAGTCTGCTATATCTGCCTGATCAAATGTGTCTCTGCCTAAAGCCAGTCCTGCATTGTTAACCAGCAGGTCAATTTTCTGCCAGGCTTTTGGCAAATGATCTAATTGCTCCTGAACAGCTGACCGGTCCCGTATATCAAAATTAAGCGGCAATACCCGTACCTTATTTTCGGCTACCAGCGATGCGGCAAGCGCATCCAGCTTCTCCTTTCGCCTGCCAGTAATAATACAATCCCAGCCTTCCTTTGCGAACCGCTGTGCAATAGCTTTCCCAAATCCGGAAGTCGCACCAGTGACCAATATAATTTTTGCCATAATTTTTTCAATTGAAAATGGAAGGTAGCAAAAAATTCTTTTCTGCTTAGGGGAGAAAAATGAACGGTGCTGGCAGCGTCAAAACAGCAATAGGTTTATTCATTGCTACTATCGTTTCATTATTAATCCAGTGTCATGAATAAGGAGATCAAAAAAATCGTTAAATTGAGGTATGGAAACATTATGGAAATACCTCAAGCCGCATAAACGGCTGATCATTTGGGCGCTGCTCCTTGCCACAGCTGCTCAGCTGTTAAGCCTGATCGATCCGGTCATCTTTGGTAAAATTATAGATGACTATGCGACCCATCCTGTTGCCCAAACAGAAAAAGAACTAATAAACGGCGTTATCTTCTGGCTACTCATTGCTGTCGGTGTTGCACTTCTGTCCCGGCTGGCCAAAGCCTTCCAGGATTATACCATCCGCTTGGCGGTCGCCAGATTTGGTGAAAAGATTTTCAATGACGGCCTGAAACAGACTTTGCGACTTAACTTCCAGGAGTTCGAAGAAAACCGTAGCGGTGAGACATTATCTATCCTCCAAAAAGTCAAAACAGACACCGAAAGATTTGTAACTTCTTTTATCAATATCCTGTTCTCTTCAGTCGTAGGTATTGGCTTTTTGATCTGGTACAGTATCACTAAAAACTGGATGTTGATTCCAGTTTTTCTGATTGGTATTGTACTGCTGGGTTCACTGACAGGTCTGCTCTCCAAAAAAATCAAGACCATTCAGCGATCCATCAATAAAGAAACCTATGCGATGTCCGGTGTCATTACGGAAAGTCTCAGAAATATTGAATTGGTTAAAAGCCTGGGATTAACTTTCCCGGAAATCAGAAGACTGCGGTCGCTGACCGCCTCCATTTTTGATCTTGAAATGCTCAAAGTAAAAAAAGTCAGAACCCTATCTTTTCTGCAAGGCACTACATTAAACATCCTGAAACAATCCATTCTTTTTATTTTACTCTGGCTGATTTTCCGTAAAGTACTTTCCACAGGAGAGCTGATCGCCATGCAATTTATCTCTACCACCATTTTCGGTCCCTTGCAGGATCTGGGCAATATCATACTTCAATACCGGGAAGTCGATGCTTCCATCAGAAGCTTCGACCGGCTTATGCTTAAACCTATCGAAAACAGACCACCTGAGCCTATTGAATTTGGCCCTTTACAGCAGCTACGTTTCGATCAGGTAGTATTCAGACATAAAACAGCTGATTATAATTCAATTGACCATCTTTCTTTCGAGGTAAAAACGGGGCAGACGATTGCCTTTGTAGGGCCTTCCGGATCCGGTAAATCAACACTGGTTAAATTACTGGTGGGCCTGTATCAGCCCAAAGAAGGCGCTATCCTTTTCAATGAGGCAGACTCCCGCAAAATCAGGTATAACCAGCTTCGGAGACAAATTGGCTTTGTGACCCAGGACACCCAGCTCTTTGCCGGCACGATTAAGGCAAATCTACAGTTTGTCAAATCGGATGCAACAGAGGCAGAGATGGTGGACGCCATGCGAAAAGCCGCTGCCTTCCACTTGCTGGAAAATTCTCCAAAAGGCTTAGGCTCCGTCCTCGGCGAAAATGGCATGAAATTATCCGGCGGGGAAAAACAGCGCCTTTCTATTGCCCGGGCGCTGTTAAGAAATCCCCGACTCCTGATTTTTGATGAAGCGACCTCTGCTCTTGATTCCTTAACTGAGGAAAGTATCACCAGTACCATCCGTCAGATTTCCTCCGATAAGCAGCAGATTACCATACTAATCGCACACCGCTTATCCACCATTATGCATGCCGACCTTATTTATGTGTTGGAAAAAGGGAAATTTGCAGAAATTGGAGGTCACGAACATCTTTTGGAACAAAAAGGCCTTTATTATGCCATGTGGCGTCAGCAGGTAGGCGAAAGAAATACAGGATTTTAATAACGTTCAGATCTGCAATTAAACCTTACTTTTACCCCGCTATCTAAAAAAAGAGCAATTAATCCGGAACAAAATTCATTGTATGAAATTAAAATTTTTATTTATAGCTATTATGGGGCTATTGAGTCTGCAGTCTGTTCAGGCACAAGCGGGTTATGATTCCTTACCACCCTATCAAAAAGACTCGACCTTACCTAATTTTCAGTTATTGAGGGCAGACAGCAGCTGGCTGAGCACCGCGCAGGTTCCCAAAAAAACGCCCGTTGTCATCACTTTTTTTAATCCCGATTGTGAGCATTGTCAGCATGAAGCCACCTTACTGGCAAAAGACATGAAGCAATTTAAAAATGTAGAATTTATTTGGGCGACTTACGCAGCCTCCTTTGAAGAAATTGACGCCTTTGCTACTAAATATCAGCTGAAGCAGTTTTCCAATGTACATTTTGTGAAGGATCCCAATTATGCGATCCCCAGTTTCTACCACTTGGAAATGACGCCCTACATGGCCGTCTATAATAAACATAAAATGTTGGTAAAAACCTTTCCTATGGGTGTCAGCCCCAAGGAATTATCGAAATTGTTAAAATAGAGCACTTCAAGCGTTCTTCTAAGCCGGGCGCCTTTCATGCTGACGCTAAATACGTCGCGTGGAACTGTCTCTTTCCCTGGCTTATTCTACCACTTTTTGAAAGCAAAATATACGGCCGCTAATATAAAAGCAAAGCTGACCAAGTATTTCCAGTGGAAAGGTTCTTTCAGGTAGAGTACAGCAAATAAGCAGAAGACCACCAAGGTCACAACTTCCTGGATAATTTTCAGCTGAAAGACGCCAATACCCCACGCTTTACCAAAGTGGTTCGCCGGCACTGTCAGGCAGTATTCAAAAAAAGCAATCCCCCAACTTATCAGAATAATCTTCCAGACTGGCAAATGGGTTACGCCTGGTTTTAGATGCCAATACCAGGCAGCGGTCATGAAAATATTAGAAAAAACGAGCAATAATACGATACCTACTGTTTTCATCTTTCCGGTTTAAGCCTTTTTACTATTTAATGCCCTCATAAATACAACAGATCCCCATCGTTAATGCTTTAAACCGGGTATCCTTAAAATGAACCCGGTTCAGAATATGGATAAAATTATTTCTTTCCGGGAAGGCTTTCGCAGACTTGTTCAGATAAGAATAAGCTGTTTTATTATGGGAGAACATTTTCCCGATTCCAGGGGTTACAACATCCATATAAAATCGGTACAGTCCTTTAAAAACGGCATTATGAGGTCTTGAAAACTCCAGCACTACGAGCCGGCCACCTGGTTTTAAGACACGCCGCATTTCTGTTAGCCCTTTTTCCAGATCCTGAAAATTACGTACACCAAATGCCACGGTTATGGCATCAAATGAATTGTCTGCAAAGGGCAGTTGCGCACTGTCTGCTTCTAACAATTCAATATGATCAGACAGTCCCGCTTTTGCGACCTTCTCTCTGCCTATTTTTAACATCCCTGTAGAGATATCCACTCCCGTTATTTTTTCCGGGGTCAATATTTTATAGGCCATCAGGGCCACATCCCCGGTTCCTGTTGCGACATCCAATAACTGCTGCGGCGCCTCTCTCTCCAACCGTTTAATGGCCTTCCGACGCCACTGTACATCAATACCCATGCTTAAAAAACGATTCAGAAAATCATACTTTACCGCAATGTCATCAAACATATTGGCCACTTGCTGCTTTTTCTCAAGCGGGCTCTCTTCAGAGGGCCGGATATCATCGTGCGCATATTTTGTCATGACGCAAAGTTAAGGGCTTTGCCTTAGTCTTTTTCGTCTTTATTGCTCCAATTGACCGGTTCTTACGCTAAAAGCGGCAACCTGTGAAATAATATAGTTTTTTAGAATATAATTAACCAATGCAAGCGTTATACTTCGTACATTCACGCTCTAATTTTTCGTCAAAATGAGTTTAGAAGAAGAAATTTTACTGGTCAACGAAGCTGTGGAACAAAAAGCCTCTTTTATCGAGAAAATAAAAAAAGAGCTTTCTGAAAAGATCGTTGGTCAGACTTATATGATTGACCGGCTCTTGATAGGTCTGCTTTCAAATGGCCATATCCTGCTGGAAGGCGTACCGGGTTTAGCTAAAACCCTGACCATTAAGTCACTGGCGGCTGCGGTACAGGGAAAGTTCAGCAGGATCCAGTTTACACCTGATCTTTTACCCGCCGATGTCATTGGTACCATGATTTACCACCAACAGAAAAGCGAATTTGTGGTCAGAAAAGGGCCGATTTTCGCTAATTTCATTTTGGCGGATGAAATCAACCGTGCCCCCGCCAAAGTGCAGAGTGCCTTGCTGGAGGCCATGCAGGAAAGACAAATTACCATCGGAGACCAGTCCTATCTGTTGGAAGAGCCCTTTTTGGTACTTGCTACCCAGAATCCATTGGAACAGGAAGGTACTTATGTTTTACCTGAAGCACAGGTTGACCGGTTTATGCTGAAAGTGGTCGTAGGTTACCCTACCAAACAGGAAGAGCAACTGATTATACGTCAGGAAACCTGTTCAACCCAACAGCGTGCGAACATACAACCCATCATCACCCTGGAAGAAATTAAATCGGCCCGGGATCTTGTCAGCCGTATCTATATGGATGAAAAGATAGAAAAATACATCCTTGATATCGTATTTGCAACCAGATACCCCGAACAATATGGCCTGGACCGGATCAAACCTTTTATCAGTTATGGCGGTTCACCCCGTGCCAGTATCAACCTGGCGCTGGCAGGTAAAGCACATGCCTTTATGCAACAGCGCGGCTATGTCATTCCTGAGGACATAAAAGCCATTTGCAAAGACGTACTTCGCCACCGGATCGGGACAACTTATGAAGCAGAAGCAGAAAATATCACTTCAGAGCATATTGTTGACGATATTTTGAAAACCATTCAGGTTCCTTAGCGCACGACACCCATTATGGCATCCATCACGGCCACCCAATTTTAATAATGTGTTTTCATTTAGAAAAAATAAATACAAGTCTTCGCAGCATAATAATATAAATACGCCGCTGACGACGGAGGATGAAGCGTCCTCCGTCAGCAGTCGCGTACGGGAACTGGAAATCAAAAGCAAGCGACTGACTAACCATCTTTTTACCGGGGAATATCACTCTGCTTTTAAAGGCCGCGGAATGGCCTTTAAAGAGGTTAGGGAATACCAGCCGGGTGATGATGTGCGTTTTATAGAATGGAACGTATCTGCACGGATGGGGCATACATACAGTAAACTCTTTGAAGAAGAAAGGGAATTAAGCGTATACCTCTTAATCGATACAAGTGCCAGTAACCTGTTTGGCACCAACAAACAATCCAAAAAGGACCTGATTACAGAAATTGCTGCAGCCATCGCCTTTTCAGCAGTCAGTAATAATGACAAGATCAGTTCTATTTTTTTCAGCGACCAGATCGAAAAACATATACCTGCAAAAAAAGGGCGGCAGCATGTACTCAGACTGGTCAGAGAACTACTGGGGTTTACCGCTGTGTCCGCCAGAACAGATATCGAAAAAGCCCTGAAATTTCTGAACAGTACCGCAAAACACAAAAGTATTGTATTTATCCTGAGTGATTTTGTCGCAGATCATTATGAGCAGGCACTGGGCGCTACTTCGAAAAAGCATGATGTTATCGGTATCCAGGTTTTCGACCGTATGGATATGCAGCTTCCGCGCATCGGACTCATAGAAATCGCAGATCCCGAAACCGGAGCGACCTTCCTGTTTGACAGTAATGATAAGTTTTCCAGGCTGCGTTATAACCGGCAGTTTGATGAGATCACTTCCCAGGCAAAAGAGCATTTTAAAAAAGTAGGTGCTGATTTGTTACAGATTGAAACCGGGCAGGATTTTGTAAAGATCCTACAGCAATTTTTCGTTAAAAGAAAATGAGCAGTAATTACATGAGTATGAGCAGTGGAAAATTTCCAAATAAGACACCAATCAAAAAAGCAAAAGGCCAAAAGGTGTTTACAGACCTTGTGGTTTTATTATTGCTTCAACTGATACTTGGTGCCACTAACCATGCGCTTAGAGCGCAGCAGGCAGTCGTGACACTGGACCGCAGCCAGATGCTCATTGGTCAACACGTAACCTTACAGTTAAAAGTCGAAAATATTACCGGTGAGGCCCAGCAGGTAGCCTCCTGGTTCAAAGTCATCGATACCGCAGGGCATATTGAAGTCCTGAAGAAAAATAAGATTGATACGATCAATATTGAAGGACAGATAACCCTGATGCAGAAAATTACCATCACCTCCTTTGATTCAGGTAAATGGGTCATTCCTGTCGTAAATCCGGTCATCAAAGATGTCAACGGCCAAGCGTATGATCTTAGATCAGATCCTGTGACCCTCGAAGTGATGCCGGTAGATGTCAGCGGGTTAAAAGATTTCCATCCTGAAAAAGATATACTCTCGGTCGATTATAAAAATTACACCTGGATTTATATCACCGGCGGTTTACTGTTACTGGCCTTATTGGTATTTATTATTTACCGCCTGATTAAAAGACGGGCAGCCCGTGCAAAGCCTGCAAAACAGGTCATTAAGGGTCCTCCACTGGAGTGGGCACTTGGCCAGATCGACAAGTTGGTGGCGGAAGAATTGCTGGTGGCAGGCAAAGCAAAAGAGTTTTATACCCGGCTCAATGATATCTGCCGAACCTATTTTGATGAAAGAATCAAGAGCCACACTTTCCAGTCCACCTCAAAAGAAATGATCGATAAGTTAGGCGCATTTCTTACACGGCAAAAAGACCGTGTTGCCTTGCAGGATTTTACCGCATTGAGTGATTTTGTCAAATTTGCTGAACACTTACCGGAACAGCAAAAAACTGCTGAGGCGGTGCAAATCGCCAAAGAGACCCTGAGAAATATAGAAAAACAAGTACTGGACACGAACAAACACAATGATCTTTAACTGGTTCCAACATACTGATTTTGCGTATCCATGGATACTGGCACTGTTAATATTACTGCCAATATTGGCAATAGAATATTATCGTCGGCGAAGCAGGTCAGCTGCGACAATTGCTTTATCAACGACTAAATATATCCGTAAAACAGGCAGCCTGCGCACAAGACTGATACACTTACCATTCTGGCTACGCCTTTTGGCACTTGGCGCCCTGATTATCGCACTGGCCCGGCCAAGAAATCAGTTCACCCAGTCAGAAACCAACGGCCAGGGAATCGATATCGTACTTTGTTTTGATATTAGTGGTTCCATGACAGAAACCGACTTTATACCTACCCGTCTGGAAGCAGCAAAAAGGGTTGCTGCTGATTTTGTACGCAGCCGGAAGGGTGACCGGATCGGCATCACTATTTTCAGCAATATCAGTTTTACTCTTTGCCCCGTTACGACAGATTATAATATGGTACTCCAGCAAATCCAGCATATTAACAATGGCTATTTGGAGGAAGAAGGAACAGCTATTGGCTCCGGGTTGGCTACCAGTATTGACCGTTTGCAATACAGTAAAGCGAAAAGTAAAATCATTATTCTTTTGACGGACGGAATGGATTTTGGGGGTAAGATTTCTCCTGATATCGCGACCGCCATGGCCAAAACTTTTGGTATACGTATCTATACGGTGGGCATCGGCAGCAATAAAGAAGTGGAGGATACTGTTGCGACTGAGTTCGGCCAGGAAAAACAAAAACGGCAATTGGACTTTAACCCGGCTTTACTGAAAAATATTGCCCGGCAGACAGGCGGTCAGTATTTTCAGGCGGCAGATAATGATGCACTGGCTAAAGTTTACAAAAGCATTGGTGAGCTGGAAAAATCGGATGTAACCGTTACGAGCTTCAATCGCTATGAGGAAAAATACCTGCCATTTCTGATCGCCGGGTTACTGCTTGTATTTTCCGAAATGCTACTTCGTCTCGTGGTACTTCGTAAATTTCCGTAGACTTCTGAACTTTAATGTCTGATAGTATGTGTGCGTAACAGACCGATTTAAAATGCTATCAACGGGCATCCGCAAATGGAAAATAATTGCATAGCACAATTAAATACCCCGTCATCAGCATACGACATGCGCCTGCTTTCTACTGCTTCTCTTTCTTAGTCGGATTTTCTTTTGCCGCTGGATTTTTTCCTGACAGACGTAGCCAGCCATACCCAACGGCCATGGCGGCAAAGGAAGCAATGATCACAGCTAACTTGGCCTGGTCCTGCCAGGCGGCAGGTTTATAAGCCAGAGAAGCTACGAAAATGGACATGGTGAACCCAATGCCCGCCAAGATAGCGACACCAATAAACTGATGCCAGTTCGCTCCCTGCGGCATACGGCTCCATCCGCGACGAATCATCATCCAGCAGGCGCCCAAAATACCCAGCGGTTTGCCGATAAAGAGCCCCAGCATGATACCCCAGGATACTGTGGAAGCAAAAACAGCAGCAGGATTATCAGGCAATAGAATGCTGGTATTGGCGAGTGCAAAGATGGGTACAATTAAAAAATTAACCGACAAATGCACCTTTTTTTCAAAATAGGCAAGACGTTCCACCGGAATCAGTAATGCGAAAATAATCCCCGCGACCGTTGGATGGATTCCGCTATGATACATGCACCACCAGAGTCCGATTCCAAATAACAGTCTGAGTGCATCTCCTCCTTTCTTCCCCCATTTATTCAATCCCACAATGGCCAGTGTAAACACCAGGGATCCTCCCAGCCATAACCAGGAAACTGTGCCACCATAAAACAGCGCAATAATCAGGATGGCACACAGATCATCGATAATAGCCAGTGCCGTCAAAAAGACTTTCAGAGAATAAGGAACTCTTTTACCGAGTAAAGCCGCAACGCCCAGAGAAAAGGCGATATCCGTTGCCGTAGGAATACCCCAGCCGTGTTCCATGCCGGTTCCTTTATTGAATAATAAAAATATAACAGCGGGAACGACCACGCCGCTGATGGCAGCTACAACCGGAAGCATCGCTTTTTTGGGAGAGGACAATTCTCCCTGGAACATTTCCCTTTTAATTTCCATTCCAGCCAGGAAAAAGAAGACAGCCATT
>DATJDF010000711.1:0-1597 GCA_035497555.1 Arachidicoccus sp.
TTCTGACCTGGCCGGCGATGGCCCGGATAACCTGATTATCCAATCCCAGCCTTTTATTTAGCTCGATTTTGTAATTGTCCCAATCGGTTATTGGATTTTTCGCTACTCCGCTGTCCATTGCTGCTATAGCAACTGCCGGCGAAACTGTAGCCAGTAATCTTGGATCCAGGGGCTTGGGAATGATATAATCTGGTCCGAAAATAATATTCTTTTGTGCGTAGGCCATGGTTACAATATCCGGTACCGGCGTTTTGGCCAGGTCGGCCAAAGCCTTAACCGCAGCCAGCTTCATTTCTTCGTTAATCTGGGTTGCTCGAACATCCAGCGCACCTCTGAATATATAAGGGAAACCCAACACATTATTCACCTGATTAGGATAATCACTTCTGCCTGTTGCCATAATAATATCATCGCGAACAGATTTCGCAGCTTCATAACTGATCTCCGGTGTCGGATTGGCCATTGCAAATACAATGGGGTTCTTACCCATAGTCTTCACCATTTCAGGAGTAAGAATATTTGGTGCACTGAGTCCGATAAATACATCAGCACCATTCATGGCATCTGGCAGGGTAATACTTGCGTTATCCACGGCAAATTTTTCACGGATTTCTCCAAGGTCCTTTCGGCCTTTGTGCAGGACCCCGTCAATATCAAACATAGTGAAATGCTCATATTTTGCTCCAAGCGCAACGTATATCTGCACACAGGCTGTCGCCGCAGCACCGGCGCCACTGATCACGAATTTTGCCTGGCTGATATCTTTTTTCTGTACCTCCAATGCATTTAAAAGCGCAGCACCACTGATAATGGCTGTACCGTGCTGATCATCATGCATGATCGGAATATTCAGTTGTTCCTTTAGATGCTTTTCTATGTAAAAACACTCCGGTGCCTTGATATCTTCCAGGTTAATCCCCCCAAATGTTGGCTCCAGCGCTTTGACTATCTGCACGAATTTCTCGGGGTCTGTTTCATTTATTTCGATATCAAAAACATCTATATCGGCAAAGATTTTAAAAAGGACGCCCTTGCCTTCCATGACAGGTTTACCCGCAGCGGGTCCTATATTTCCCAGACCGAGTACAGCAGTCCCGTTACTGATTACCGCTACTAAATTGCCCTTTGCAGTGTATTTATAGGCATCTTCCGGATTACGAAAGATTTCCATGCAAGGCTCCGCGACACCCGGACTATAAGCTAATGATAAATCTCTTTGGGTTTTGGCTTCTTTGGTGGGAATGACTTCGATCTTGCCCGGACGCCCTTTGCTATGATATAGTAAGGCATCCTGTTTCTTAGAATCTATTGACATATTACATTAAGGATTGTAAAAACGAAGGTATTAAAAGGCGGACGGACCTCAAAAAAAAGAAATAATTTTAAGAATTTGTTTCTTCTTGGCACCCAGTAGGTTAGATAAACTTGACTTGTGTACCGAGCCATGCCATCATGGCCATTCCGGTTTCGATGGCCGCTTCGTCAACATTGAAATGTGGCGTATGGACATTATGAATAATACCGTCCTTCTCATTACGTACCCCTAATCTATAAAAGCAACCTGGAATTTGCTGAGTATAGTGTCCGAAATCTTCCG
>DATJDF010000712.1:0-3923 GCA_035497555.1 Arachidicoccus sp.
GTTCGATCCCCGCTATTTTCAACTCAAATAACTTAAAAAGATGTTCAGCGTTTCTGGACGCCCTGGACGTTCCAATACTTACTTGCCGTATTTCATTATCAACCCGGTGACAGGTGAGCACTGCAGTGCGCAAACCTTTTCCCTCTTTGTAAAGCCGGAGGCATAATTTTTTTAAAAGGATATCTAAGGCAATTTCTATCCCCTTTCTGGAACGGATAGGTTCCAGACAAGGTAGCCTTTCTTCATAAGGGGGGACCGTACGTATTGCTAGCATTGGTTCAATAGCTGCTCCCAGAGCCTGGTCAATACTGGTGAGCATTTCCTGCCCGAAACGCCTTCTTAATATAGCCCTTGGCATATGAATGAAATCTTCGATCATGTATAAACCTAATTTATGCAGACGCTCTGTGATTACCAGACTCAGTCGCAATGCAGCTGGTGGCAGGAACTGAATTGCTTCTAATTGTCCCCCCGGTTCAATAATCGGTGTTAGCTTACCGTAGCGAGCCACTGCCCAGGCCGAGCCGATCGTGTCTGCTATCGCTGCCCGGGCATTGTACCCTATAGCGCTAAGCTTAAGGACAAGATCTTTAAGATAAGAACGTTCTCCGCCCCACAGATGCGGGCATCCCGTTATATCCAGAATCAGTCCGTCCGGTAAATCCAGTGCAACTTCCGGTGTATAGCGCAGGCACCAATGCGCAAGGGTATTCAATAATTCTTTTTCTGTTATTTCATTTGCATCTACCACCTGAAGAGAAGGAAATATAGCCCTGGCATCGGCTACCACCATACTCACCTGAACACCATCCGCTGCTGCTTTGGCATTAGCTGCCTGTATGACCATTCGTCCACGCTCAGAAATAGCCATAACCAAGGCGAGGTCTTTACATTCAGGGTGCTGAACCGCATACGCATCTGTCATCAGGTGCCGAAACCATATGGACATATAACGACGATCTTTCATATCGCTTCCTTTTTAAAAGCCGGTAATACTGTTTTAACCGGTTGTATAATCCGGTGGAAGGCATTTGATGACCACTGTAATTGCCAGGAGCCGGGCTTGCCATTGCGGATCTTTAATAACGCTATTTCCCACCGGGGATAGCCCAAGCCCGGCAACCCGCCTTTTGTCTGACTGCTTATGGGTGCAATCTGCCAACGGGCGACACTCGCAGTCGGATGTATGGTGTGCGGATTGCGGCGGTGTATAAAACCTGTCACCCTGCTGCTTTCCACTGCCAGCTGCAATCTTCTGGATTGCGTAAAATTCAGTTCTCTTACTTCACCCATTACAGCACATAGTGCTTCACATCTTAGGGATTCTTCAATCACCCAAAGTGCTTCTTTTTCCCCTGTTACATCGATAAAAATCATCCGGTCCGGATCGATACCAAATGTTTTTAATGCCGGCGGGAATAATGTCCTGTTGGTACTGACCCAAAGACAAGGTTTGTCGCTTTTCATTAATGAACTAATAATTGCAGATATAAAACCGCTTGCCGCAGCCGCAGCTGTAGCCGTGGGGCTCAGGAATTCATGGACAGCACCTGTAGGAAAAACCTTCCCAGGCATATTATCTAAAATGGGTCCTAATAGAACCGCTGATTGCTCATTGTCCGGCGGTGTGCCCAGTCCTTGCAAACCAAGAATTTCCTTGCGCAGCAGATCAATCTTCTCCATTTTCGTTGTTTGCATATTGAACTAATTTGAAAAAATTATAAATATTCGGTCTTTTGAATTCCTGCCTGTAACGAGAATAAATGGGAAGTACAATGACATGGTTTATTCCAGGCCTTAGCGGAGCGAATGGTGCTCTACCTAAACGGGATGAGGTCTCAATTTTATTTTGAATGAATAAATCATTAGCTAACAAAATTAGCTATATAATATAAAATAACAAAACAATCATGTGTATTTGTCGGTAAATTTTAGTTATAGCGGATTATTATTTGCTTGAAAAAGACCTTAATCAGCTTGTGGATTTTAGCAATGCTCTTCCACAAAATGAGTTTAAGAATGCAGACATTGCTGTAAATATTGATATGATGGGTTTTATATAGTCAAAAATTATTTATATCTTTGGCCAACCTATGACCAAAAGAATTTCTAAAATCCTGGCTGTTTCTCTTTTTTTTGTTGTTGTAATTCAGCGTTGTTCCAAATCTGGTGTTTCTCCGGTTGAGCAACCGGCAATTCCGCCCCCGACAACGATTGACTCAAGCTTAATTCCTCCCACAGACACCAGTGTAGCGGAAAATTCGGTTATTAAAGAACGATCGGTAACATTAAGTTCTTTCCCGGTACCTGATCCCACATTAATCGGCCGTCTTTATCTGGGTGGCGTGATAAAAGCTGGGGATTTGGTTAATTTATCCAGTCCGGCAATCGCTGCCATAGATAACCAATACCGCAATCCCCTCACCACTTATACAGATGCCAATATAGATTCGTTGGTCCTAAAAGACCAGTATCCTTCCAGGCAGCATGATCAGCAGTTGGTCAGTAATATTATGAAAGAAGGTATTGCGCAATATAGTTCCTATAATTTGATCTCTCCGCGGCCTTTTAATGCCCGGTATAACAGCCTAAAAGGATACTTTGGCGAAAATGCTGATATTGACAAAATACTGGATCTGGGTTTTGCCGATACAACAAGACTCGACTCAACAAAAGGCAGGTTATTCATGCTGGCAAAATTGACGACCACTTCCTTATTGCTGGAACCCCCCATTTACAGCTCCTATTTAAAGTTAAAGCCTAAAGATAAAAAGTGGACATCCTTACTTGGCAATGGCACGCCACAGATTGTATCTGGGATTGATTACGGGCTTAATTTTATAATTGTTTTCGAATCTTCCGTCGGCAATGCCCGTCTGACACTAGCTCTAAACAGGTATTTAGAGCATTCTCAAGTAGAGATATTAAGTGGATCAGCCTTAAGTCAGTTATCAGACGAGGATCAGACTATATTAAAAAACACGGTTTCTTATGGCTATATGTCCGGCAGAACAACGCCGGTCAGCCATAAATGCCTAGCTGCATTGGTGGACTATTCAGCTGCACTTTCAAAAATAGGGCAGCATAATTATTTTGGCGAGGTTATCTCTTTTAGGTTGAATGGTCTCCTGGAATTTGAAAATTATACAAGCACCTTTACGGTATCAGATTATCCACAAAAGTCTAAAGAGTAATCCTTGCATATTATGGGTGACTGCCATTGTTGTTCAGAGAGCTAAAATAATCGCTTAGTTTATAGGTGCCATAGGTGGGGGCGATCATATCACGGGTCAGTACAGTTTCCACAAATTCAAAGGGCCCGTAAATTTTGCTACTCGTAAATATGCGTGCTATTCTAACCAGGAGTTCCGGTATCCATCTGGGTATATGAATGATCTTTTCTTTTTTTGAGCAAATCCGCAACGCTAATTTTGCCATCTGGTTATGTGTGAAGATTTCCGGGCCGCCCACCATCAACTCTTTTTCCGCGCTTTGAATATTTGCAACACAGAATTTAGCCAGATCTTCTCCACTGATAGGATTCATCCGGTTATTTCCCTTACCCAAAAGAAATACTTTACCTTTGCGGGCCATTTCAAAGTAAGTGCCCATATCTGAATAATAACCGTTAGGGCGAATAATGATATAATCTATGGCTGATTTTTTGAGCGCTGTCACAAAACGTTCCTTTTCCTCGCAAATTTTGAGGTTCCTGAATTTTTCTCCGTTCAGAACTGCTATATAGACAAATTTTTTGACACCGCTCTTTATTGCTTCCTGCAACAGATTCATGTTTGCCTGGAAATCAACCTCATGATAAGTAAGCCCGTCTTTTTGTTTAGTAATACCAACGCTGGAAAATACGATGTCCACATCCTGGCAAATATGCAACAGCGACTCCGGCTGTGTTATCTCTGCATGCA
>DATJDF010000713.1:0-11945 GCA_035497555.1 Arachidicoccus sp.
GATGGCAATTAAATTCAGCTTTTTTGCATTGCCCCATTAAATTAAAGACCAATGGTCGGATGAGTGTAAATACTATAAAGTAATTGCTTGCCGGTTTAGATATTGTAAATTAATTTTTGGAACTATTGAGAGCATCTCAGAGATGCTTGTCGTCTAAATTTTGAAACACAAGAGATATTTAATCAAAATTATGAAAAACTTGGAAAATATGGAAAATATGGAAAATGACATTTGTAGGGAAGGGGGACTGGATTTTTGCCAAATCGAATCCGACAACGATGTAATAAATTTGGATGAAATTGAAATTAAATTTGACGACATCAAGTCAACTCCTAACATCGAGGCAAGGAAAAGATTTGACTCATTATGGAAACTGCTATCGGAAGTACTGTTTTCAGAATTCATTATGTTTTTTATGCCTGAATTGGAAAAAGACTATGACATAAGCGATATTAGATTCCTGGATACAGAAATGGAACGAATAATAGCCAATCCCACAAGCAGAAATCTAAGGCGGCATGCAGACAAATTAATAAGATTAAATTGTAAGGATAGAAAAAATGGGGCATCAATACTACATGTAGAATTTCAGGGCTGGAACGATCCTGTGTTTACACGACGGATGTTGATCTATTATCTATTGAGCACGGAAAAGCATAGGCTGCCCTATATGGGGTTAGCACTATACACAGGAAAGACAAAAAAAACGCCCACAAGATTTAACTCAGTTTTTAGGCGTAAAAAAACAATCCACGATTTTCATACTTACCGAATTATTGACCAGGTTGACGAAAATCTAAAAAAATCAAATAATCCCTTTGCATTAGTCGTTCTCGCTGCAAAGATCGAACTAAATGCAAAACAGTTGAAACCCGCATTTATGATGGAGGAATTCGAATGGATATATAGAAAGCTATTCGGATTAAGGCTATCCCAGGAAAAGGAAGATGCGGTCAATTTATTTTTGCAGGATTGTGTATCATTAAGCTTGGGCAATAAAGAAAATTATAATATATTTGTTGAAAGAATCTATCACACTACCGGAAAAACACATTTTATGGAAATCAAAGATTTTTTTAGAGAAGAGGGACGTATAGAAGGGCTCGAACAAGGACTCGAACAAGGACTAGAACAAGGACGCAAAGAAACAAAAGAAAACGTCGTAAAAATGATCGGCAATCTTTTGTCTACCAAGGAGTATAGTCCAGCCCAAATAGCAAAATTATTAATGGATCCGAATTTCGTCGACAAGGTTTGCAGTGGGTTACTTGTTTCGCAATAAGGCTTGTAGATTGCTGTCCTGCATTTGCCTGGTAATGGAACCTGTTGTTGTTTAAGATTCATTTTTTTACGATTAGCTTCGCGCCATATTATTGACGTGGCAATAATATATTCCTGCCCGTACCAGTACATTATTTTGAAGTTCAGCAATAGACATGATTTTCCTGAAAATAGACTTGCGTCTTTGTCATTTTTTAGTGAGATACCCGCATTGCATTATTTGTTCTGGCTGTAAAGATCGAACTAAATGCAAGACAGCTGAAAACCGCACTCATGATGGAAGAATTCGAGGAAAAACACATTTTATGGAAATCAAAGACTTTTTTAGAGAAGAAGGGCGTTTAGAAGGGTTAGAACAAGGGCTCGAACAAGGACACAAAGAAACAGTCGTAAAAATGATTGGCAATCTTTTGTCTACAAAGGAGTATAGTCCAGCCCAAATAGCAACATTATTAAAATTGGAGCCGAATTTCGTCGACAAGGTTTGCAGTGGGTTACTTGTTTCGCAATAAGGCGTGTAGATTGCTGCCCTGCATTTGTCTGGTAATGGAACTGTTGTTGTTTAAGATTTATTTTTTTACGATTAGCTTCGCGCCATATTATTGACGTGACAATAGTATATTCCTGTCCGTACCAGTACATTATTTTGAAGTTCAGCAATAGACAAGACTTGCGTCTTCGTCGTTTTTTAGTGAAATACCCGCATTGCATTATTTGTTCTGGCTGTAAAGATCGAACTAAATGCAAGACAGCTGAAAACCGCATTCATGATGGAAGAATTCGAGGAAAAACAAATTTTATGGAAATCAAAGATTTTTTTAGAGAAGAAGGGCGTTTAGAAGGGTTCGAACAAGGGCTCAAACAAGGGCTAGAACAAGGGCTAGAACAAGGTCGCAAGGAAACAAAAGAGATAATTGTAAAAATGATCGGCAGTCTTTTTTCTACCAAGAAGTATAGTCCAGCCCAAATAGCAACATTATTAAAATTGGAGCCGAATTTCGTCGTCAAGGTTTGCAGTGAATTACCAGTCCCCTAAAAGCGGAGCAATAAAAAAAACTATAATTTATTTTTGGAAAAATTTATCACACTACCGGAAAAACACATTTTATGGAAATCAAAGACTTTTATAGAGAAGAAGGGCGTTTAGCAGGATTTGCAAAAGGATTTGCACAGGGGTTTGCTCAGGGATATAACCCCACCCAAATAGCCACATTATTAAAACTGAATCCGAGTTTCGTCAACAAGGTTTGCGGTGAACTACTTGTTTCACAATAAGGCATCTGGGTTGTTGCATAAGATCCATTTGTTTACAATTAACTTCACGCATTTTATTGACGTGGCAATAATATATTCCTGTCCGTACCGGCAAATTATTTTGAAGTTCAGGAATAGACATGATTCTCCTGAAAATAGGCATGCGTCTTCGTCATTTTTTACATCTAAAATAAAAACAATTGACCAAAGATCGAGAGTACAACTTAACACAAATTCATTCCTGTACTTTTCTATCCATAAATTAATGCATCTCACATCGTGAAATCAGACATTAAAGTTGGCCGGATATCCCGGTCTATACATTTTTTTATCAGCTTCATTAACCTCCCGTTGGACCCTGCAGGGATTGCCAACGGCAACGCAGTTATCCGGAATATCTTTGGTAACGATACTCCCGGCGCCAATGACTACATTATCACCGATCCTTATCCCTGGATTAATCACCACATTGCCACCTATCCATACGTTATCGCCAATATGGATCGGCAAAGCAAACTCCAGCCCTTCATTTCGGCGTTCATAATGAATGGGGTGGCCCGCCGTGTAAATGGCAACATTTGGACCGATATAGGCGCGATGACCGATAACTACTTTGGCACAGTCAAGAATAATAAGATTATGATTGGCATAGAATTGATCACCAATTTCTATGTTATATCCATAATCACAGTAAAATGGAAATTCAAAATAAAAAGAATGCCCATACTTTCCAATTAACTTTTTCAAACCTTCCACACGCTTCGCTACTTGAGAGGGCCGAAGCTTTTGCAAATCAAACAGTAGATCCTTGGCAAAATCCCGTTCCCTGACAAGTTCAGGCGCATCTGCTCTGTAAGGAGCACCGGCGATCATCTTTTCTTTTTCTGTCATTATAAATACGATTTAAAAATTATTTATAAGGGCCAACTATCTTTTTAATATTTATAAAGTTAAGCAAAAAGAAAGACCCATTTTTTAAGTTGTTCCAATTCCAACAAAAACCTTTAATCTTGCACCAGAACACATAATTCTGTTATTTTTGTTCCAATTGAATTAAACAATATGCAACAATTTCAATTGAATACACAGATTCACCTATTTAGAAAAAGTATCCTGCAGGTACTTGGCTTAGTTGTCCTCATACTCTCCATGTATGGATGTCATGGTTCCAAACAGCTTACGAGCACTGAAATAGAGAAGAAAGCCATAGCGCTGGCAGACCCCACGATCTTCCCTTACAATGGGAGCTATTATTTATATGGCACGGCAGGAGATAATAGGTCAAATGCCGGGTTTCCCTCATTTTACAGCAGGGACTTAAAACACTGGTACTCCGTTGACTTTCATAAATCCGCTGTCGACGCTCCAAACAATATGGCATTGGAAAAGGGGTCAAGTTTTGGAAGCAAGGGTTTTTGGGCACCGCAGGTGATCGCGTTCCAAAACAGGCTTCTGATGGCTTATACTGCGAATGAACAGATCGCCTTTGCCTATAGCAATAATGGGCCAGAGGGCAAATTCAAGCAAAAGCCACCTTTCAGCCATTTGTTCGGTACGGCATTCAAGCATATAGATCCCTTTATTTTCAAAGATGGAGATCAGTATTATCTATATTACGTTAAACTTAACCAGGGCAATAAGATTTATGTTTCAAAACTTACCTTCAAAAAGGTCCCAGGCAGGAAAATAAAAAATAAAATGTCGGGCCCTGAACAGTTAGGTCCGGTTCAGCAGGAAACAGAACAACTTTGTATAGAGGCTACTGAACCATGGGAGAATACCGCTCATACGGATTGGCCGGTTACAGAAGGACCGACAGTGATAAAACATAAGGGCGTTTATTACCTGTTTTATTCAGCCAATGATTTCAGAAACCCCGATTACGCTGTTGGTTATGCCACTGCGACCTCACCGATGGGGCCCTGGAAGAAATCAACGCAGTGTCCGGTTCTCTCAAGACAGCAAACGGGTTTAAACGGAACTGGCCACGGAGATGTATTCAAAGACAAAAACAAACAGTTCTATTACGTATTCCATGCGCACAAAAGCAACGCTGTAGTAGGCCCACGCCAGACATGGTTGATACCTTTTAAATTTGTACCTGCGAAAAACAGCAGGGGTACCGGCTCACTCCCGGATCTGATCGAGATGGATTACGGCGCTGTGCACCAGCTCAAACATTAATATATTGATCTGCCCAGACTTTGGTATAATTTAGAAGACTATTCGTCCCTTGAATCAAATATTATTAATATAACCGGCGGCGGCATTAAGGACGATTTCTCATATTAAAAATGTAGGCTACTTAAAGCTAATTGTTATTGACAATTCGCTTTAAGTAGCCTACACGATGGGCCTGTTATATTTAACTACACGCACTTTTAATAGGCGCGACTGTCTTTTACCAAAAAGTTTGGAAAATCACTGACTTTCTCACAGCAGATCTGATCCATCACCTGATAAAGCTGGGTCTTTAATATGGAGATCGTATGATCACCACCATTGGCACCTAATGCAGCTGCACCATACATAAATGCGCGGCCTAAAAATGCGAACTCGGCGCCAGACGCCAGCGTACGCGCGATATCCGGACCGGAACGCATGCCACTATCCATCATAATCTTTATTTTGGATTGATAATTTTCGACGATCCCCTTCAGTGAATGAATGGTGGATTGGCCGGCGTCTAGTTGCCTGCCACCATGGTTAGAAACAATAATTCCATCTACGCCTAATTTAACTGCTTTATCTACATCTATTTCATTGACCAGCCCCTTTAATACCAGCTTGCCTTTCCATTTATCTCTGATGGCAGCCACTTTATCTTCATTCAGCTTTCCATTAAAAGTCTTATTCATAAAAAGACCAAGGTGATGCATGTTCATTCCCTTAGGGATATAAGGTTTCAGGACTTTAAAGGACGGCTGACCATGGATCAGGGTATTGAGTGCCCAGTTAGGTCGGCCCATGATCTGGAGAATATTGTTCAGCGTCATCCGAGGGGGCATGGACAGCCCGTTTTTAATTTCCTTGGAACGGTATCCGAAAGATGGAACATCACTCAGAATGACCAGTACAGGACAGTGCGTTGCAGCTCTTTCCAGAAGTTTATCTCTCAGCTCATCTTCGGCCGGGTGGTACAACTGAAACCAGGCTTTCCCTTCGGTAATTTCTCCGATGCGTTCAATCGAACTGGTACTCACTGTGCTGAGTGTGAAAGGGATATTGTGCTGGAAGGCTGCTTTGGCCAGAATTTCAGCTGCGTTGGGCCAGATGAGCCCCTGCAGCCCAATGGGTGCAATTCCGAAAGGAGCATCATAAGTCTGTCCAAAGAGCTCCGTTTTCATACTGACAGGTTCCCGCTTGGTCAGATAATGCGGCATTAATTCAACTTCTCTTAACTCTGCGGTATTTTTGTACAAATTAATTTCCTCATTACAGCCCCCATCCAAATATTCAAATGCAAATCTTGGGATTCTTTTTCGGGCTTTTTTAATTAAATCCTCCATAGCCGGATAGCGTGGATTGTACTGAAATTTCATATTGTAAATTATAATATTTAAATAATAATAATTTTTATGCCTTCAAAGATAAACGTATAATCATTACCAACTGTCCTTTACTATCCTGATTGATGGGGCTATATTTTTCAAAAAACGATTTTTCAGAAAAAGTACCGGTCGATTGACAATTTTATATACGATTTGAGCATCTTTCGCCGGCCGGGTGCTTTATAAAACTATAATTTATTCATCAGACAGCTCCTATATTTTAACCAAATCCATAGGAAGCCGTCAATTATCGGTTGCGACGAAAGTTTCATGGGTAGGTTTTTCCTCAAATAGTAGCATTGTTACCATGCTTAAGGGTAATTGCCCATTGTATCGTTTTTATTTCTCCTTAATCTTGCTAAAAGACTGCCTATGAATTACCTTTACGTAAAAATATTTGAGAAAAGCCCTTAGAATAGTCGTCAAAACGATCCTATGGATTATAGGAGCACTGATTTTTATCATTGTGCTTCTTGTCATCCTTATCCAGGTGACGGCCGTTCAGAATTTTCTACGAAAAAAAACGGTTACCTATTTAGAAAATAAAATTCATACGAAAGTTGAGATCGGCAGTATCCGCCTGGTCATCCCTAAATCAATAGAAGTAAACGGGGTGTATTTTGAAGATCAGCACCGGGACACTTTGCTTTATAGCCAGTCTTTACTGGCCAAGATCGACATGTGGAAGCTGCTTAAAAAGCAGCTGGTCATCAGTGAAATAGCCTGGCAAGGGGTTACAGCTAATGTCATTAAAGACCGGGATAGCATTTATAATTTTGACTATATTTTACAGGCATTTGCCGGAGATACAACTGCAGTTACCGATACCAGTACTGGTTCCAGCTTTAAAATCGCCCTGGATAAAATTAATTTTGACCGGATTTCTCTGGGCTATAGGGACAGTATTAGCCAGTTATACGTTCAATTCTATTTAGGTCACTTTGATACCCGGGTTAAAACCTTTGACCTGGATAAGATGCGCTTCAACGTTCCGAACCTGCATATTAACAATGTAATTGCAAAAATAGAGCAGGCTGGGCAGGTCCAGGAGGAGGAACTGGTTGCGGACAGCGCTACCGCACCTTTGAATATGGATCTGGCTATCGGGCAGGTCGATCTTTCCAGGATTCATTTAGATTACCTGAGCCAAGAGATGAATTTTGGTCTCAATCTGGGGCAATTACTTTTAGATTTTAAAAAGATCGATCTACCGGGTCAGTCTATTGATATGAGGGGCATCGATCTGAATAATACCACTGCCACAGTATTACTGCGTAAGCCTGCTACCATCCAAAAAGCCATTGTAGAGACGGCCAGGCATATTGACACGCTGATAACCCCGCCGCAGGTGCAGTCACTACCCTGGACCCTGTCCATCGCAGCTATTAACCTGGCAAAAAATCATATAAAATTTGACAACGAGCTGATGCAGCCCGTTGCAAAAGGACTGGATTACGGACACATGGATATCACAGATTTCGGAGCACATTTGAGCACCCTCCGCTATGCAGGAGACAGTCTGCAAGGTCAGATTAGGTCTCTTCGGATGCGGGATAAAAGTGGTTTTGCCGTGGACAGCCTGCAAACCAGCTTTTTTTACGGCCCTTCCCGCGCTTATGCAAGGGATTTGTATCTTCAGTTGCCGCATACCCTGATTAAAAAATATATAGAGATTACTTATCCTTCCCTTGAAGCCGTTACGAATAATGTGGGATTATTGGGGATTCATGCTGATATTGAAAACAGTCAGCTGGGTGTGCAGGATATTTTAATGATTGCACCTTTTTTATCCAGTTATCCGAGTATCAGCAATTTTTCAAATAGTGTCCTGCGGGTGAATGCCAAAGTAAGTGGCCGGGTAGGAGATCTTAAAATTTCAAAATTCGACGTAAGCGGACTCGGACAGACAAATATTAAAGCGGCCGGCACTTTACAGGGATTGCCCGACCCTAATAAAACATATATGAACCTGGTCATGTCAGATTTCAATACAACAAGGGGAGACCTGTTGAAACTGACACCGCCTAATACACTGCCCACCGCTGTATCGCTCCCTGCCCGACTACATGCAACAGGCAGTTTTAAAGGAATGATGGATCAGTTCCAGACTAGCTTAAATGTCCGGTCTACGGATGGTGCTGCGACCCTGAACGGTTTGGTGGATATGCGCCGGACGGACCAGGAGATCTACAGTGCAGACGTTAAAGCGACGGCGCTGGATCTTGGAAAAATATTGAAGATGCCGGATATGTTGGGCAAATTCACTTTGCAGACAAATATTAAGGGAAAGTCCTTTAATCCCAAAAAAGCCAGTCTGCAAATGAAGGGCAGCTTGCAGGAAGGCGTTATTAAAGGTTATGCTTATCAAAACCTGGTATTTGATGCTAAGGCAGACCAAGGAAAATACCAGGCAGTTGCCAGTATGGCGGACCCCAATATCCACTTCCAGTTGGATGCGGACGCAGATATGACCGGCAAAGCACCAGCAATGAATGCAGTATTAAATATTGACAGCATCGACTTACATAAGTTGCACCTGACCGCTGATTCCTTACGCTTTCATGGAAAAGTAGTGGCAAATATTCCGACCGCAGATCCAGACTCCTTAAACGCAATTGTCGATGCGACCCATCTACTCTTAGTAAATGGCAGTCGACGGATTTCTGTGGATACAATACATCTGGAATCCACAGCACAGCCCGACAGCAGTACATTACTACTGACCGCGCCAGATTTAGGATTCTACGTGCAAATGGCCGGGCAATATAAACTGACAAAGCTGGGGCCGGCCTTTCAGGCCTTATTTAACAGGTATTTTACATTAGACTCTTTACCCAGGGCCCTGGCCCTGGCAGACTCATTGCGATTAACGGAGCAAAATGCTGTAGCAACATCAAAAGCAAAAAAAGCAGGGACAACAAAGCGGACAGTAGACTCCATCAGTGCGCAGCATCTGCAATTTTCTGCCGCGGTTTATAAAACACCTAAGCTTGCCGTTTTTGTTCCGGAACTAAAGCAATTAGATACCATTCGCCTGGCGGGTACTTTTGACAGTAAGCAGCCCTTATTAGATATTGAAGGGCAGATACCTGCCGTCATTTATGGAACCGATAGCCTGGAGAACGGCGTTATTAAAGTGCATGCAGACGAGCAGCAATTGACTTATTTTGCAGGAATGCAGCGAATCGCTGTTGGCTCGGCGATACAGTTACATCAGCCCAGCCTTTCGGGATCAGCAGGGAATAACAAACTGACCGCAAATTTAGTGGTCAAAGACGCTGCCGGTAAGGATTACTATAAAATAGGTGCCCTGGCCGGACTCAGCGGTTCTCAGTACCGCCTGCGTCTGTTGCCAGATAGTTTATTACTGGATTACCAGCCCTGGAAAGTGAGTCCTGATAATTATATTCAGTATGACTCCACCGGTATGCTGATCCATCATTTCAATATCTCGGATGCAGGACAGGAATTAAACGTCCAGAGTGAGCCGGAATTACCTAACGGCCCGATTGGAGTTGGTTTTAAAAATTTCAAAATAGAAACCCTGACCAAAATTGCCAATCAGGATTCCATTCCGGTCGGAGGATTGTTAAACGGGACCGTAAAACTGGACTCTGTCATGACCAATCCACTTTTTACGGCTGCCGTCCAGGTGAAAGACCTTAATTTCAGGACAGATACTATAGGAGATATCTCCCTGAATGTCGACAATAAGATAGCTGACACCTATCAGGTGAATATGCAAATGACGGGGAAAGGAAATCAATTAGCGCTTACCGGCGCCTATCACACAGCCCCGCAGAGCTATATGGATTTTGCCCTCAATGTAGGCAAGCTTAATTTAAAGAGTATCGAGGGACTGACTTTTGGATACCTCAAAAATATGGGCGGTTCCCTGGATGGCGGGTTGAAAATTACAGGTACAACCGACAAACCTGAGGTTAATGGCAAATTGCATTTTAACCAGGCTGCCTTCAATGTGGCCATGCTGAACGCCGCATTTAGCCTGCCGGATGAAAATGTCAGTTTTGATCCCCGGGGCATTGGATTCAATAAGGTGAATCTCTATGATTCAAATCATAACCGTGCTACCATTGATGGTCGCATAAACACAACGGACTTTCTGAACTACGGATTTGGATTAACACTTAATGCCCGCGATTTCCAGGTGATCAATTCGACAAGAACGGATAACCCATTATATTATGGTAAACTGTATATCAATGCCAGGATGAATGTGAATGGAGATATGGATAAACCCATCGTGGATGGCACTATAGGTGTTGGGGCCAAAACGGATCTTACAGTAGTGCTGCCTACAGCCGATCCATCTATTGAAGACCGGGAAGGTGTTGTTCAATTTGTACAGAAGAATCAGAAACCGAACCTTGATTCGATCTTGGTTGAACAGCAACTGGATTCCCTGCGCCATTCCGAAGTAAAGGGCATGGATCTTTCTGCTACCATTGATATTGATAAAAATGCGCTTTTCACCATTTTAATTGATGAACGCAATGGCGATGTGGTAAAATTAAGAGGTGAAGCTCATTTGAATGCAGGTATTGACCCGAGTGGCCAGACCAGCCTCACAGGGACCTATGAAGTCAATGACGGGTCCTATAATCTTTCTTATGCCACAGTCAAACGTAAATTTAATTTCAAAAAGGGGAGTACGATCGTCTGGACGGGAGATCCCACCAGTGCGAATGTCGATCTTACTGCTGTATATGTCGCCAATGTGCCGCCTATAGATCTGGTAGAAAACCAATTGGCCTCGAGTGAAAACACGATTCAGTATAAGCAGAAACTGCCGTTTAATGTAGAACTGATGATGAAAAATCAGCTGCTGGAACCGGATATCAGTTTTGATATTAGCCTGCCGGATGACAACAGCCAGGTGAATGTGTCCAGCGAAGTGACAAATAACGTCAACACCAGGCTGGCTCAAATCCGCACTGACCCCAATGAAATGAATAAGCAGGTTCTTGGTGTTCTGGTGCTGGGACATTTCATTGGGGATAATCCACTCGAAAGTATGGGTGGCGGAATAACAGTTGAGGGCGCGATCCGTAATAGTGTCAGCAGCCTGTTATCGGATCAGCTGAACCGCTTGGCAGATAACCTAATCAGTGGTGTGGATCTGGATTTTGGCCTGACTTCCGGTGAGGATTATTCTTCCGGTACTGCAACCAACAGAACGGATCTGAATGTCGGCATTTCAAAGAACTTCCTTAATGACCGCTTAACGGTCAGTGTTGGCAATAATTTCAATCTAGAAGGGGCCCAACAGGGAGAAAAGGCAACCAATATCGCAGGCAATGTTTCCGCCAATTATAAGCTCAGCCGCGATGGCCGCTATATGCTCCGGGCCTATCGTAAGGACCGCTTTATTGTGATTCAGGGGCAGATTATTGAAACCGGTTTAGGCTTCTCTCTGACATTGGATTATAACAGATTTAAAGAGATCCTGCAGGGAAAATCTGCCCGGCAAAAGGAGTGGCGCCGGCGGTTTAAGGCCCGGCAGAAAGCAGAGAAAGCGGCGGAACAACAACAAGAACAAAAGCTGGAAAATTCGACCGATCCTAAGGGAAAGCCAGCTGATGAACAGCCGGCTGATCCGACTGGTAAGTTGCCCTAATGGCAGATCAATATTTTAAATCTCCAGAAATGATTCCTTCATGGTAAAAATAAAAAATATACTTTATCTAAGTCTGGTGTCGGTTTTAATCGCATCCTGCAGTAATACCCGTTATCTGCAGACCGGTGAAAAACTATATACAGGTGCCAGTATTGAAGTAGCTGACAATGCTGACATAAGCAGTACGGAGTCTAAAGACATTAAGGAAGAACTCAATGAAT
>DATJDF010000714.1:0-7955 GCA_035497555.1 Arachidicoccus sp.
AAGCTTATATAAACGCCTGTTAGGAGAAAAGTTGAACAACTTTTTAACTTTTTTAACGATTTGTTTACGCAAATCATCTGGCCTTCTTATAATACTGCTCCGCTTCCGGCATTATTTTACGGATATCTGCAATACGCGTAGCGTTAGACGGATGACTTCTGAGTAAAGTCGGGGTATTATCTCCACCACTCATTTTTTCCATCCGCTGCCAGAAAGGTATTGCCAGGGCCGGATCGTATCCCGCCATTGCTGCGAAAATGAGTCCATAATGATCCGCTTCGGATTCCTGTTGTCTTGAATTTGGCAGTATGACTGCCATCTGGGCAGTAGGCGCATAAATGGAATTAAAGACATTTGAAGCAACCTTATACCTGGAGTTATTCAGGACAGTTCCGACCAGGGCTCCTCCTACGGAAGCGGCCTGTTGTTGACTGACGCGTTCCTGACCATGATGAAGTACTGCATGAGCGATTTCATGGCCCATTACGATTGCCAGACCGGTTTCATTCTGTGCAACAGGTAAAAGCCCGGTATATACAACCACTTTTCCACCAGGCATACACCATGCGTTGACATCTTTGGACTCTACCAGATTAAATTCCCATTTATAACCGCTTAATTCTTTGCTTAGGCCTTTCTGAGAATAATAATTAGTGATCGCTGCAGCTATTTTTTTGCCCACACGCTGTACGACTTCATAATCCTTTTTATCAGCTGAAGCGGTGACTACTTTATTTTTCGCCAGGAAGCTTTTATATTCTGTAAAAGCCTGGGCCTGTAAATCGCTTTCTGAAGTCAGCATTAATTGACTACGGCCCGAAATAGCATTTCTCGCGCAACCGAATAAGGTAATGAGACCAACAGTGGTCAATGCTAATTTTTTTAATAACATAACAGGTGTATTTTGATTGAGGTGGTTAAAAAAAAGGGATCCGCCGCTTAAAATAAAGGTGGAGCTCGGACTTATAAAAGAAATTCAATATTCATACCAAAATTAAAAATCCGCTTACGAAAGGTAAACGGATCTCAAAAAAGTTATTAGTCAATGGATTCAATAAACATTATTCAATCGACTGATCATCAGAAGGGTGATTCCTATTTTTGCGGCGAATCTTTCTGCGGTCCCGAAATTTTAAAATGGGCACTTTATTTTCTGTGCCTTTCAATATACGGTTGATATTTTTCTGGTGAGTAAGCACCAGCATTAATGCCACAGCGATGGAAAAGATTCTGTAGAAAGTGGAATCATCATTAAAAATAAAAAGAATCAGGATCGCAAATGCCACTCCGGAGATAATTGAACTAAGGGAGACAAAACGTGTCAGATAGAGCACCAGCATAAAGACACCGACGCAACAGCCTGCAACAGCCGGCTGAATGGCCAGGATCATACCAAACAGCGTAGCCACACCTTTGCCGCCTTTAAATCCAGCCCAAAGGGGGAAAATATGGCCTACCACTGCAGCCAGGCCGAGCCCAATCATCAAATTGGTTCGCTGTAGACTGTCGTGTAAAGCATATTTATCCACAGTAAAGACAAGTAAAGCGGCCGCGGCGCCTTTGGACACGTCTACCAGCATAACTAATGTGCCCCATTTAGGGCCTAGCACCCTGAAGGTATTGGTCGCACCGGCATTTCCGCTGCCATATTCCCGGATATCGATGCCAAAAAAATGTCGGCTAACCCAAACTGAAGTCGGTATTGAACCAAGCATATAGGCGATAAATAGTAATAGGATCTCTTGCATTAATAGCTTTTCGTCAGAAGTTACAAGTTACAAATATAGCGGCTTTGAATCACATTATAGATGAAATCGATGAAATTTACAATTTCGACTGCCATCTGATAGCAATCCATATGCCTCTTTGCTGGGTTTCAAGATGGATTAACCCAAGGTGCGTAAAGAGGTTCATGATTTCCATTTCATCTTCACGTAACAGTCCGCTCAAAAGCAAAACAGCCCCTGGGAGCAGGGCCGCCACAAGAATTTCGGCATTGGCAATGATGACGTGTTTATTGATATTTGCCAGTATAATGTTAAATTTCTGATCAACTACTGCCGTATGCGTTTTTTTAAGGGAAATATGATGACAGTCATTACGTTCAATATTCTCTGCTGCATTAGCAATGGACCAGTCATCATTATCGACGGCTAGTATTTCTGAGGCACCCAGTTTATCCGCCAAAATAGATAAAATACCCGTTCCGGTACCAAAATCAAATACTTTTTTCCCCGGAAAATCCAGCAGCCGCATCTGGGTAATCATCATGTAAGTGGTCGCATGATGACCGGTACCGAAGCTCATTTTCGGCGTAATAATGATTTCCAGCCGGGTGTCGAAATGCTGTTTGTGAAAGTCGGCTCTCAGTACCACAAAATCATCCACCACAACAGGTTCAAAATTAGATTCCCAAAGGGCATTCCAATTCTCTTCCTCAATATCCTTCAACTCATAGGCTACAGCATGAGGGCTAAGGATATTGTTGAGTAAAGACCCGTCAAAATCTTCATGGCCAATAAAGGCTTTAAGCTGATCGCCATTCTCTGATTCTTCAAATCCCGTATAGCCCGCCTCTGAAAGCAGGGCCACAAACAAATCGGCCTGGTTTGCCTGTAATCCGTTGATATCAATTTCTTTGTACTGTTTCATTTAATTTCTGGGTATGTCTCCCTGATTATTTAGGAAGGGAAAACTTGAATCAAAAATAGCATACTTCCTTGAATTAACGCATGCTGCTGCGGACTGGTTTTGCGAGAAATCTTAACTAACTTTGTGTCCCACATTCAAAATAGGCATGGATCCACAATTTCAGATGTTTTTTAACCGCTTGACTAAATTGTTTAAGCACCGAAGTAAACTGGCCAGAAGACAACAAATCTCCTGTTACCGGCTCTATGATCAGGATCTGACAGAGTTTCCATTATGTGTGGAGCTATATGATAATTATATTTATGTGGCCCAATATGCCAAAAAACATATTACCGAAAGAGAAGATTATGAAACCTGGGCCGAGTCCTGGCTGCAGGAATGTTTCTCAGTGGTTGCAACGGTTACGGGTGTTCCGCCAGAAAATATCTATTTGCGCGAACGAAAAAAAATGGCCCATCGTAGTTCCGGTGCCCAGTATGAGAAACTGGATCAGGAGCGAATTTATTTTACAGTAACCGAAGCCGGATTAAAATTCAGGGTCAACCTCACGGATTATTTAGATACTGGTCTGTTTTTGGACCACCGTATCACCCGTGGGATGGTAAAGGAACAGAGCGAGGGCAAAAGAGTGCTGAATCTTTTTTGTTATACCGGCTCTTTTTCTGTTTACGCCGCCAGCGGCGGCGCTAAAACAGTTACGTCTGTAGATCTTTCCAAAACTTATTTACAGTGGGCAGAAGATAATTTCGGGGTCAATAGTTTAATTACCCCAGCCAATAAAAGCAAATACAGTTTTATACATGAGGATGTAAAACAGTATCTTAAAACACTCGCTGCTGACAGTTTTGATCTGGTCGTTATGGATCCGCCAACTTTCAGTAATTCCAAAAGAATGAAAGACGTACTGGATATCCAGCAAGATCACGTTGAACTGATTAATGATGTGATGCACGCATTGACGCCGAGCGGAAAGTTGTATTTCAGTACCAATTTTACCCGGTTCGCTCTGGCTGAAAATCAAATTAAGGCCAGCCGTATTACGGATATCACCAGGCGCACCACACCTTTTGATTTTGAAGGAAAATTAAAACGGTGGTGCTTTCTGATTGAACGTTAGGTCATTGAGCTTTCTGCCCGCATCCTACAGTTTTTTAGAAGCGGACATCGATTTGGTTACCTGCGCTTCAAATGGTCTTAGATCGGGAATGGGCACTCGATTGGAAACCGGGATTTCGTCTGCTGTTTGTACTGTCGGTGTATAGCCGCCAGATGCCATATAAAAACGGTTTGGATATTTTGCTGCGACGCCCTGTTCATAGTCAACGCGCTGTCCGGGCTTACCATCTGTATGCGAAAAGCGGACTTTATTGAAATTGACCCATTTTCCACTGCCGCTCTCTTTTCCCCAGTTGTTATAATAGTATGCTTCTCTGCGTAACTGACCATTGCCGTAGCCGTAATTTTCCAAAAAGGAATAATACCCGTCAAAATAGCGCTGTTCTTTTGGCGCCCGCCAGGAGGCGACATATTTCCAGTCTTCTCCAGACAATTTGTACCAGGCAGACACAATCATTGCATTATCCGCTTGCGCCTTAATATTCATCAGGAACTTTACAGGTTCGCCGGTTTTCCAATTAGCCGTAGGGACGTAAGATTGCCCACCAGTCCCTTCTCCGCCGAAATTATTAACGACTGTGGCCGGGCCTTTTCCAACAAGGGACACTAAGTCACTTTTTTGGATACTGCTGTCTTTTTCTGCATCTTTACTATCCCAGACGGAAAATAAGACTCGCCTCTCCTTAGCGGAATTGGTCTGAATACCCATATACCCACGGTAAAAGCCCAGACTCATGTAATAAGTAGCCAATGGGTCGCCCCCCTTTGGCACCAGGATCTCACCATAAATCCAGTCATAGGATTTTGTGGTAGGGGCAGTTGCACTAAAACTAAGATGTACTGAGGGTGAGGACTGGTAATCGGTTTGATGCACCTGAGCGCCCGGTTTGTAAGATTCAAAATACAAAGAACGAATGGTGATAGCGGACGCGGGATCACTGTCCGGTGTCATGGCGTAGCGGTAATAACCGGTCTCTGGGATGGTGATCCGTGTAACTAATACCGTATCAAATACGCCCTTGCCTGCTAATTTCAGTTGTTTTTTGACCGGCGTAAAAGCTGATTTAGGATCCATGTTGCTGATATTAAAGGTAAATGCCAGCGGCCGATTTTTCAGAACTTTGGTATCGATTAAGAAGTTGTAGTCGCCCTGTTTTTGGTATAAATACCAAACCACGGATTTGCCTTTATCCGACCAGCGGGAAACAACGCCTTTGGTTTCGGGATAACCCACTGGAACTGACACGCCGCTGTTGCTATGCTCATTTGCAGAAAAAGGTTCAACATATCCTTTATTCGCGGGCACTGTGAAACACTCCAGCACTTTAGAGGGTAAAGACGACTGGGCCTTGCATGCAAAGCTGACTGCGCAGCAAAATACAGCTCCAAATCCATATAAAAATCTGGTCTTTGTCTTCATCTTAATTTTTTTAGAAAATGTAAAAGGTCGTATAAATAACAAATCAGCAGCTGCTTACAAATATCTATTAATTTCCTTTCAGAAAAGGCCCGTTTTGCTATTTTGCGCAATCGATTCCGTAAGGTAGCCAGTTGCAGGACAGTTATGCTAAATAGCGAGTCCGCGCATATCAATATCTTGAAAAGTAAAAACAAATAAACCCCCTTTCGCTACAGTATAGCAGAAAGGGGGTTTATTTTAGGGATCTCAGGTTTCGTTTTAGATCACAATATTGATCATTTTGCCTTTCACAAATATGAATTTCTTCATGGGTTTGTCGGCTAACCATTTTTTAACCACTTCATTATTCAGAACAGCTTGCTCTACTGCCTCAGGACTTGCATCGAGCGGAAACTCCAGATTCGTGCGCATCTTTCCATTAATACTTACCGGATAATTCTTGCTGGACTCCTTAGTATATTTTTGCTCAAAGCTGGGAAACGATGCATCCAGCACAGAGGAGGAGTGACCCAATACCTGCCAGAGTTCTTCTGCAACATGGGGCGCGTATGGTGTCAGCATGATCAGGAGTTGCTCAAGAATTTCTTTTTTATTGCATTTAAGGTCGGTCAAATCATTGACACAAACCATAAAGGCAGATACGGCAGTATTAAAGGAGAATCTTTCTGTATCTGATTCTATTTTCTGGATGGTTTTGTGCAGGACCTTTAATTCTTCAGGGGTAGGGGCGTCTGCATTCCAGATAGGACCCTTCAAATCATCAAAAAACAGGCGCCAAAGCTTTTTCAGGAACCGGTGCACGCCTTCAATTCCTTTCGTATCCCAGGGTTTAGACTGCTCTACAGGTCCCAAAAACATTTCATACATCCGAAAGGTGTCGGCCCCGAACCTTTCCACTAGTATATCCGGATTTACGGTATTGAATTTGGATTTAGACATTTTCTCCACTTCTACACCGCAGATATATTTGCCATTTTCGAGCACAAAAGAGGCTTTCTCGAATTCGCCGTTTTTCCATTTTTTAAAAGCAGCGGTGTCGAGTTCGACCCCATCCACCATGTTTACATCCACGTGAATCCGGTCCACCTGCTGGCCACTAATCAGGCCGGCAGAAATAAATTCCTGAGTGCCGTGCACCCGATAGACAAAGCGACTACTGCCCTGAATCATGCCCTGGTTGACCAGACGTTTGAAAGGTTCCTGGAAAGAAAGAAATCCAAGGTCAAATAATATTTTTGTCCAGAGGCGACTATAAAGGAGGTGACCGACTGCATGCTCTGTACCTCCAATATATAAATCCACCTGGTTCCAATAATCACTGGCTTTTTTATCACAAAAAACGGTATCGTTGTTTGGATCCATATACCTCAGAAAATACCAGGAACTGCCGGCGTAGCCGGGCATCGTACTTGTCTCCAGTCCGCGCGCTGTCCAGTCAGTAATATTCGCAAGTGGTCCTTCTCCATGAGGCCCGGGACCATATTTATCTACTTCAGGTAAAATGAGGGGTAGCTGATTTTCTGTCAAAGCAGTAGCTGCTCCATCTTTCCATACAATCGGGAAGGGCTCCCCCCAATAACGCTGGCGACTAAATGCGGCATCTCGCATTCTGTAATTGACTTTCTTTTTTCCAATTCCCATTTCCATTAATCTGTCAATTACCACAGTCATCGCCTTACGCATCGGTAAACCATCCAGGAATCCGCTGTTTTCGAGCACAGCCTCTTTGGTAGGGTTGGCGTTCTCACCATCAAAAAAGGCACCGATAATATTGGTAATCGGGATTTCAAAAAACTGGGCAAATTTATAATCACGTTCATCGCCACAAGGCACCGCCATAATCGCTCCGGTACCGTAACCTGCTAATACGTATTCAGAAATATAAACCGGAATTTTTTTGCTGCTATCAAATGGGTTAACGGCGAACGCACCTGTAAAACAACCGGTAATGCGCTTCTCTGCCATTCTTTCGCGCTCACTTCTACTTTTAACATAGGCAATATACTTTTCAACGGCTGGTTTCTGCTCTGTAGAAGAAATATCCAGGATATAACTCAGCTCAGGGGCAAGTACACAGAAATCAACGCCCATAATCGTGTCAGGCCTTGTGGTATAGGCCGTGAAGGATTTAACTGTATTTTGTTCGCTGATAAGCTGAAATTCAATCTCTGCACCGGTACTTTTGCCAATCCAGTTGGTCTGCATTTCTTTCATGGCATCACTGAACTCGACTGTCTCTAATCCTTCAAGCAAACGATCTGCATATTGTGTGATGCGCAAATACCATTGTCGGAGAGTCTTTTTTTCCACCGGGTGTCCACCACGTTCACTGACGCCGTTGATAACTTCGTCATTGGCCAGCACTGTCCCCAGTGCTTCGCACCAGTTCACCTCTCCATAACCGCAATATGCCAATCTGTAATGCATCAGGATTTCCTGTTGCTCTTTATCGGTATAAGCTTTCCATTCTGCTGCAGAGAAATGAATCCTGTCATCGCCCGGACATGGATGGTGGTGATTCCCCTCGGTGGCAAACAGCTTTTCCAATCCTGCAATCGGGGCAGCTTTTTGGGTCTGTCTGTCGAAATAACTTCCAAAAAGTTGTAAAAAAATCCATTGTGTCCAGCGGTAATATTCAGGGTCGCTCGTTTTTATTTCACGACTCCAGTCATAACAAAAACCAATTTTATCCAACTGATTTTTAAATGTGGCAATATTTTTTTCCGTGGTTGTTGCAGGATGTTGACCAGTCTCAATCGCATATTGT
>DATJDF010000715.1:0-4915 GCA_035497555.1 Arachidicoccus sp.
ATTGAACTTTCGCTTAAAATCGAAGCAAGGATTGACGCAATCAAAATATGTAATTGAAAAAAGATGGAGTCCTGCGGCCACGCTGCGTTTTGGCAGTGAGTATTGGCAAAGCACTTCGCAGCAATCCTATCGGGGGCTTTATGGCTGCCTGGAGGACGATAACTTCTCTTCTTTTGTGGAATCTGAAATTTATCTATCTGGTGCGCTTATGGCTACCATTGGGATGCGCTATGAATACAGTATGCTCCTAAAAAAGTCCGGCCTGGCACCCAGAACTGCTGTGGCTTATAAAGTTGGAAAGCATGCTTCGGTTTCAGCGGCCTATGGAATCTTTTTTCAAAAGCCAGAGGACAATTTGTTGATGTATCATACAAGTCTTACCGCAATGAAGGCTACCCATTATATATTAAGTTATCAGTGGCAGAAGACTGGGAAATTTCTCAGAATGGAAGCCTTTTAAAAATTACGATCGCCTTGTGAAAACCTGGCCAAGATTTAATAATGATGGTTTTGGTTATGCAAAGGGAGCAGAATTGTATTGGCGTGATAAAACTTTCTGGAAGGATTTTGATTACACCATCAGTTATTCTTTTTTGGATACCAAAAGGGATTATTTGAATTTCCCAGAGGAATTGAATCCCGATTTTGCTGCCAAACATACACTTTCGATAGGGATCAAGAAGTTCTTTACAAAAAGAGGAACCGGCCTCAGTCTGACGAACAGTTTTGCTACTGGAAGGCCTTATTACAATTTTCTTCTTAATGATCAGCAGCAGTATTATGTAGCGAACGCAGGACATACTGCAGGTTATGAAACTTTTGATGCTAGTATCTATCATCTGACGAAAATAGGCAAGGCCTCTGCAATTTGGTATGTAAGTGCAACAAACTTACTGGGAAAACAAAATGTGTCTGGATATACTTATTCATTCGATGGCCAAACGAGGCAGGCGGTAATGCCTGTTGCCAGAAGATTTTATTTTATTGGTTTGATTCTGAACTGGGGCGTGGATCGGCGGCAAAATGCCATTGATAATCTATAATGGGTTTTAATTAAAAATAAAATATCGAGTTATGAAAAAAACAATCTTTCTTTTAAGTATGCTGTGCATGATCTGTTGTTCTCCATGGGCGCAATCTGCGAAATACCCGATGGCAATGAAGGCCAGTCTTGAGAAACTGGAATCGGCAAAAACACCGGAGGATCTTTTGGCTGTCAGTGCTACATTTGAACGCATTGCAGAAGCGGAGAAAAGTGAGTGGTTACCTTATTATTATGCGGCCCTTTCACAGGCCAGACTGGGCTTTGTTGATCCATCACTAGACAAAGATAAAGTCGGTGAAAAAGTGAAAGACCTGACCCAGAAGGCGGCGGCTATTGAAAATAATGGGGAATTATGCGCTCTTAGGAACATGGCCGCGACTTTACAACTTTTGGTGGATCCTAAGGGACGTTGGGCTACCTATGGGAAACAGGCTGGGGAAGCACTGGAAGCGGGTTTTAAACTGGATCCCCAAAATCCACGTTTATACTATTTGAAAGGAATGGCTTTATTTAACCAACCCGCTTTTATCGGGGGTGGAAAAGATAAAGCGAAACCCTATTTTGAGAAGGCATTGGCGTTTTTCGCGACACAATCTACAGATCCACTTTATCCAAAGTGGGGTCTAAAAGAAACAGAGCTTTACTTGGAAAAATGCAAATGAATGGATTATGTGCATGAATAGGATGTCCTGGGAAAGCTGCAAAAGTTGGATAGAAAAAGCTTAAATTTGTTTAAGTGGAATTAGAAAGCAGCGCGAATTCACTAAATGAATAAGCGATGCTGCTTGATCAGATGCAAAGAATTCCAATTAAATGATCGCTTTATGCAGGAAGAAAAAATTGACTATGGCGTTGATGCTCCTAAAGTAATCAGAAATCTGCTGATTATTGGCGCGATGCTCTATCTGATCGGTGTATTTGTTATACCCAAAATCCCCTGGGCCGCGTTCTTATTTTTGGCAGGGGTTATGGTCTATACAGGCATTTTCATGATTATTGAAGGTTTGCTGATGTTCTGGTACAGTAAATACGGGAAATTAAAACATCGGGACAGGATGCTCAGACTTTTTGATTTTAAAGGAGATGAACAGGTACTGGATGTGGGTACCGGCCGAGGTTTACTGCTGATTGGTGCTGCTAAAAAACTGACAACGGGTAAAGCGACAGGGATTGATATTTGGAACAGTGCTGACCTGACGGATAATCATTTGGAAAATGCTCTTTTGAATGTCCGGTTAGAAGGTGTGCGTGACCGGATAGAGATTCTAAACGAAAATATCACGGATAGTTCGCTTAAAGACAATTTCTTTGACCTGATTGTGAGTAATCTATGTCTTCATAACATTTATGACCCGGCAAACAGAAAGGCGGCTTGCAAGGAGATTGTCCGGCTATTAAAACCTGGTGGTACGGCGATCATATCTGATTTTAAGCATACAGCCACTTACAGGGCACATTTCACTTTCTTTGGCTGCAAGGCGGAGAAAATCGGCACCTATATATTTAGTACTTTTCCGGCATTAACCATTATTAAAGTAGTGAAAGAAACTGCTTTGGAGCGGAAACCTTAATGTAAGTACATAAGCATAGCTGAGCGTAGTTATCCACACTTGATTATGCTTATGGATTTATTCAAATTAAATGGAGGGCTCGATCAGATGATGAAACCAAACTTCGGTGGAATCATCTGGTACCGCATTATAATTAATAGACAGTTCAGCTCCTTTGTCGATCGCTTTAACAGTCTTAATCGTAATGGTGGCTGCTTCATAATCCATTTCATATTCGCAGTTGGCATTGTAACTATGGTTGTATATAGAAATATAACCAAGGGCAACGGCGGCCTTTTTGCGGGATTTACCCCATTCAAATATGTAGTGAAACAGTTTAGTCTCTTCCAGATGCTTGCGGTCCTTTGCGGAAAGCACAATCACTGGGGATATTTCAATTATTTCACCTGCTGGTAAAGTTTTCGTAGTAAAGACACCTCTGCCTTTGTTACCCGATAGCGCAACGGTGAGATAGGGCATTATCATTTTAAGTCAATAATTTTTGAAGGATAAATTTAAAGGTAATTTCTTTGATCACCGATTTTTTTTTAGGGTTGCCTTATTAAAGAGGCCAAGATATCCAGTTCTTTTTTCCGATTCAGATCTTTTAATGATAAATAACATTTGCCGACCTCCTGGGCTAGCTTCTGGAGTATCTGCTGATGGGAAAGGGGTTTGAAGAAATGATCTTCTTTTGGAACATTATATAGATCGAAATAGCAGTCTAGGTCATGCTGGCTGAATATCTTGCCATTTGTTGCGTCGATATAGAATAAAATCACCTGCTGATGTGGAACCTTCTCAGGTAGGTCCTGATAATTGCGCTGAAAGCAAGCTAGTACGTTTTGATCTGGAATACCGATTAACCGAACAGGAATTTGCAACTGCTCACATAGGTATTGGTAGAGTATTCCGGTGGATAAGGCATTCCCCTGCTTCTTTTCCAGTACAGAGTGGATAAAGAAGTGTTCCAGATGTTGGTAATTATTACGTTCGCTCTGGATTTTCTGGAATTGGAATAAAACTTTAGAAACGATAAAAGCCATCTCAAGAGATGTCAGAAAGTCATTAATTTCCAGCCAAATCTCCTTTTTTATGAGATTGGCCGCATGTTGTGTGGATTCCAAAGACAGATTTGGATATGGATAGCGGGCAAGTAAGGTACTGCCTATAAGCAGATCATGTGAACTCTGGGCATTCCATAGCTGGAATTCACTTACCAGCGTCTCAAAGTGCACCTGGTGAATGATTTCATTTATCCGGTTCTGGGTGTCGTCATTAGCGGTCGTCTCGCAGAGATCCTCCAGGCAGGGTATAATTTCCTTGCCATAAGTAATGATCTTTTTTGAGATGAGGTCGAAAACTTCCTCATCCGGATCATCGATTAAAGAGAGTAGCGCGGTAAGTTCTGCGTTAATTTGCATAATGAATTTGAATACTACAAAACAATGCAAAAAAAACCTTAATTAAAAACAAAATAATCCACCGATGTTAATAATTGAAATCCAAAGGAATAATTGTACCTTTGCCGTAGTTCTTTGAATGAATAGTGGAAGTCACTTACCCCGGGGCTGTACTTGGTTTTGACAGCGTAAGTAGCGGTAGGTGTAAGCATGCAGCGCGTTGTGTAATTAGCGCTATAATCTGAATGCTCAAAATTCAAATGGCAACAGACAGTTTGCTATGGCTGCCTAATTAGTTAATTAGACATCCGTTTGGGCCGCGTTGAACAGGTTGTTCTGTTACCAAGTTCCGCCGCCGACTCAAAATTAAACACAGAATGCTGCAACCTCAGGCTGTGCCGGTTGCAAAAGATTTATTCAGCTAAGCGATAGGTTGGTTGGTTTCTTCCCTGCCTTTTGCCGACAATTAATATGAAACTAAGCATGTAGAAAGCTTATGGTAGCTGCGTTTGGACAGGAGTTCGACTCTCCTCAGCTCCACAGATTTATTCCGGAATTTCCACTATTTATTCAAAGATTTTTTTAAGACAATTAGAGGTATTAATACCTTTCGTTATTATCTACCGTATTCCTTTTGCTTCCCTCAGCATTTCCATTGCCCCATTTCTCATTGAATTTTTTTTCACTGTGTAGCGCTTTGCAAAAAGATCTAAAACTGTATTTCAGGCATCATTCGAAAATCATTTAATCGATTGATTATAATGCATATACAATTTGATTGCCTTGTCAGATTTTGCTGTTTTCAGTGCTGTTGATTTGCTATGTCGCTGTTTGGAGAAGAGACTGGCCTTATTAATATTATCTTTTACTATTTTTTATTAACCAAACAGTTCTTTCTGCTAAATATTTGACTGCAT
>DATJDF010000716.1:0-5052 GCA_035497555.1 Arachidicoccus sp.
AAACGGAAAAGGCCGTAGAATTAGCAGCCATTACCAATAAACCGGTTTATCTTAGATTTGGTAAAAGGGCGATGCCTTTTTTGAAACAACTGAATGAGGATGTGTTTGAATTTGGTATCGGCCGAATCATCACTGAAGGTGAAGATGTCGCTATTATTGCTTGTGGAGAAACAGTTTGCCCCGCATTGGAAGCTGCCCAGCTTTTAAAAGAGGATAATATTACCACTACGGTAATCAGTATGCATACGATCAAACCGCTTGATACTGATCTGTTAAAAAAGGTTGCAAGTAAATGTAAAGTAATCGTAACAGTTGAAGAGCACAGTGTTTACGGTGGTTTAGGCGAAGCCTGCGCCTCATATCTATTGCAAAATGGGCTAACCAGGCCTTTTAAAATTATTGGTATTCCCGATGAGTATACCGTAACAGGTTCACAGCAGGAAATACTTAATCATTATGGGATAAACAAAGAAGGTATCGCGGCGCAGGTAAGGGATTTATTACATAAAGAGAAGGCAGGGGACAAATAAAATTTCTTTCGCAGCTATTCGTATTTCCTCATATATCGGGTTTTTCCGGGCGACGAAGAAAGAATTGTAGGGTCCGAAAATATTTTAAATTGTAGCTAAATGGATAAGGCGTTTTCAGATGTTGATATTACTGCAAGTGCTATTAGAAGTAGTTGTTATGCGACGTTGTTGGCACCACAAGCATGCTTTATTATAAGATCGTCAAAAAATAAATAATAATGCGAAAAAGTATAAACAGAATAATTTTAATTTTGGTTGCTGGTTTGTCATTTCTGGGATGCGGTCATAAAGCGAAGGATAAGGATATTAAGAAGATAGCCATTGTGGTGTCTACTTTAAATAATCCATGGTTTGTTTTTCTTGGTCAGCAAGCTGCACAAAAAGCCAGGGCAATGGGCTATGAGGCGAAGCTTTTTGACTCTCAGAATAATACTTCATTGGAAAGTAACCATTTTGATAATATTATCGTTGATGGCTATAACGCAATCTTATTTAATCCGACAGATGCAGACGGATCAGTCGCGAGTGTCAAAAAGGCTAAATCGGCAGGTATTCCTGTTTTCTGTATGGATAGGGAAATAAATTCTACTACAGCCGCAACTTCACAAATATTATCGGACAGTTACTCAGGCGCCGTAGATATTGGAAAATACTTTGTTCAGCAGTTTGAGAAGAAAGGGAATTATGTTGAAATTCTGGGTTTGGTGGGCGATAACAATACATGGGCCAGATCAAAAGGATTTCATAGTGTCGTTGATAATTATCCAGGAATGAAAATGGTTGCACAGCAGAGTGCTGATTTTGATAGAAATAAGGCGATGGAAGTAATGGAATCCATCCTACAGGCGCATCCTGATATTGATGGTGTATTTTGTGGTAATGATGCGATGGCAATGGGAGCCTATCAGGCATTGGTTTCGGCTGGTATTGCTGATAAAGTAAAAGTTTTTGGCTTTGATGGTTCTGACGATGTAATTGCCGCAATTAAGGCGGGAAAGGTATATGCTACCGGTATGCAATTTCCGAAAATAATTGCCGAAACCGCGGTTAAGTTTGCTGACCTGTATTTAAAGGGGAAGCGGGATCTTCCACAAAAGGTTCCTGTTGCTGTAGAATTGGTTACCAATAAAAATATTGATGATTATATCGGTTATGGTAAAAAATAAAATCTCTCTTTATGAATAAATTGATCAAATATATTTTGCTTTCACTTGCATTAATATTGATAGGATACAATTCTTTATACATAAAAAAATTGAGCGATGTTAATAAATCAATGAACAGTAATTTTGATGCAGCGGCTTTTGCAAAAAAGATATGGACTGACAAGTTGCCCTCCAGACTTGACAGTGCTATTGATATTAATAATTTGAAACAACTGATAGAGACGAATCCAATTGAGGCGTTTAATCAGTATACAAATGCCTTAGATATTGGGAACAACCGCTATGCCTTAGTAAAAGGAGAAGGAATAATAGATGCTGTAAATGAGGATGATGTTGCTTTTACGGTTAAGGCAAAGCGGCCATTCAATGCGTTCCTTGCGACCGAATTTGTTTATGGAAATACGCTGCGGGACGCGACAGGGTTATTTAACCTGAAAGATTTCCCAAATACTACGGATCTGAATAACCTATCCAAAGAATTAAATAATATAGTAAGAACGGAGGTTGTCCCTTTATTTAAGTCTAAATTAAAAATTGGGGTTCATATTGAATTTATCGGAGCTATTGAATTAAACAAAGAGCATATACATTTTGATGGTTTAGAAATTATACCCATAAAAGTAAAAATTGTTCCATAATGTTGACTGCCAAAAATATTACTAAAAGATTTTCAGGGGTTACCGCATTAAACAATGTCAACCTCGAATTGTATCCTGGTATTGTAACAGCTGTTATTGGAGAAAATGGTGCTGGAAAATCAACATTGATGAAAATTTTTTCCGGTGTTCATACGCAATACGATGGTGATATTATTTTGGGAGATGAAAAAGTTCAGTTTAATTCAACAAAAGATGCGGAAGCTGCAGGGATAGCTATTATCCACCAGGAACTTAATTTAGTAGATCATCTGAGCATTACAGAGAATATTTTTTTAGGGAGCGAGCTTGTTGACCAGTTTGGTTTTTTACGCAAAGAAGAGATGCGTAAGCAGACAAAAAAACTCTTGCAACGCGTCAAACTGAATATTAGTCCGGATACATTAATTTACAAGCTAAAAGTAGGACAACAGCAGTTAATTGAAATAGCAAAGGCTTTACATACGAATGCAGAAGTGTTCATTATGGATGAACCAACTTCTGCCATTACCGATAAGGAGGTCGAGAACCTTTTTGATATTATCGGTGAATTGAAGTCTCAGGGCAAGACTATTGCTTATATATCCCATAAATTAAATGAACTTTTTCAGATCGCCGACCGGTACGTCGTATTAAGGGATGGCATGACGGTCGGTGAAGGAAAAATGGAAGAAATTTCCCAAGATGAGTTGGTTGAAAAAATGTCCGGGAGGAAAATACGCATTGAAAGGAGCTCCGGCAACGCTTCATTGGCTGACCCAATGTTGCAATTAAGCAATATCTCATTGATAAATCCAGATAATAGGACAGGTAAGTTAATCGATGATGTGGGGTTTACGCTGTATAAAGGAGAAGTTATTGGCATATATGGCCTTATGGGTGCAGGACGTACGGAGTTAATGGAAACTATTTTTGGTTTGCATCCCAAATTCAGTTCAGGGCAATTAGCCGTCGATTCAAAAACCGTGAAGTTTAAATCGCCGGCAAATGCAATTGAAGCTGGTATCATGCTTATTCCAGAGGATAGGAAGCTGCAAGGTCTTTTTCTGGATTTAGCGATACGGTCCAATATTAGTATTACAATACTGGACAGTATATTGCGATGGGGATTTGTCCTTAATTCGAAAAAGGAGGCCTTAGTCTCCCGTGATTATATTAAGCAACTTGCTATTAAAACCAGCACAAGGGAAACCTTGGCCCGGAATTTAAGTGGCGGGAATCAACAAAAGGTAGTGCTGGCCAAATGGTTGGCAAAAAATCCCAAGGTTCTATTACTTGATGAACCGACCAGAGGGATTGATGTTGGCGCAAAATCAGAGATTTACCGATTAATAAAGGAATTGGCGGCAAAAGGGGTTGGGGTTATAGTCGTATCCTCAGAAATTCCTGAAATACTGGCCGTCGCCAATCGTGTTTTGGTAATGTGTGAAGGGAAAATTTCTGCCAATTTACCCATTCAGGAAGCCACGGAATCAGATATGCTAAGGTTTGCAATTCATCATAATCATTAGAGGTATGAAAACAGTTAATTACGCAGGTTACGTTAAAAGATTTCAATCTTTAATCGCTTTATTGTTGTTATGTATTGTATTAAGTCTTCTTACGGACAAATTCTTGACAACAGAGAACAGTTTAAATATTTTAAGGCAGACTGCAGTGAATATTTGCATTGCAACCGGTATGACTGTTGTGGTTCTTACAGCTGGGATTGATTTATCTGTAGGGTCGATACTGGCACTTTGTGGCGCAGTGGCTGCCGGATTATTAAAGAATGGCATTTCACTTCAGGCGTCGGATGTTTTTATCGGTTTTACCGTTTTTGGCGCAGTGGTTGCTGGAATAATTATTGGGTATTTAATCGGATTGTTTAATGGTTTTGTCATTACAAAATTTAAAGTGCCGCCATTTGTGGCTACGCTGGCTATGCTTACTATTGCCAGAGGCTTAACGATGTTGTATACACATGGTCAACCCATAAGCAATCTGGGCCCCAGTTTTGATTTTATTGGTACTGGTTCTTTTTGGGGGCTTCCAGTGCCGGTTTGGATCGCCGCTATCGTCGTGCTGATTACTGTTTTTCTCATGCAAAAAACTAAATTCGGTCGTTATGTTTATGCAATTGGAGGTAATGAAACAGCAGCTAAGTTTTCAGGTATTAATATTCCAAAGGTTAAAATACTTTCATATGCCTTAGCAGGAGCATTTGCAGCTATTGCAGGTATAATTGTTACTTCGCGCTTGGATTCCGCTCAACCCAATGCGGGAACAAGTTACGAACTGGATGCAATTGCAGCTGTAGTGATTGGTGGAACATCTTTAAATGGGGGTAGAGGAACCATTTGGGGTACTGTTATTGGTGCAGTTATAATTGGTGTCCTAAATAATGGCCTCGTACTTTTAAATGTTTCTCCTTTTTGGCAACAGGTGGTGAAGGGATCTGTTATTTTACTCGCTGTGATAATTGATAAATTGGGTCATAGTAAGGATTAATTTATACTTCGGGCGTTCGATGCTATTGAATATTAATATTTATAATTTATTATGAATGTAAAAAAATTTATACTCTCTATTGATCAGGGCACCAGCTCTACAAAAGTGCTGATTTTTGATGCCAATGGGGAGGCGGTGGCTAAAGGTGTTCAGTCTTTGAAAACCAGTTATTTTGATAATGGTTTTGTTGAACAAGATCCTGAACAGGTATATCAAAATGTACTGGAGGCT
>DATJDF010000717.1:0-4314 GCA_035497555.1 Arachidicoccus sp.
ATTCGCTGGCTTTATGGGATAAATGCCAACCTGTTTTTGAGCCCTATGCTCAAATTGACCTGTTTTTAGATAATGATGAGCAGGGCCGATTGAAAACAAAAGAAGCTCTCAGTATCGGTAGCAAGTTCAAGGATCGAAGCGACCTGTTTATTGGGGGCAAGGATTTAAATGATCTGCTGGTCCGGAAGCAGCTGACGTAAAGCAAATCGGCATTCTGGCTTTCATCCTGGCTTCCCTAGAGGTGGTACTCTGGATTGGTGAAGTAGTTTTTTCCGCACTTAATGCCGGGACATTTTGTGCTAGACCAATACCAAAGTGGAAAAAGAGTTTTTATTAATGTTCAACAAATTTATCTTGTTTTTTGGGCATATATTCTTGTTTGATAAATATGTTACATATTTATAATCAATGTTAAGCCTAAAATGATATTTTGTGAGAAATAAAGTTATCAAAAATTGATTAAATTACTTCTATTTTGTGTAGTTTGTTTTATATTTGTGTAATATAGTACACATTTAAAATTTTAAAAAAAATTGTTATGGCAACAAAAAACAAAAAACAGGTAAAATTACAAGCTAAGTACCGCACATGCGAAAATCTTAATATATGGAATCCCTCTCCAAGCAAGAAAGTGCCCTGGTTAAATGTAAGCGGTTCATGGTTGGAGAAATTAGGATTTAGGATCGGTGAGAAGGTTAATATTACCATGCAGGATAAAAGGCTCATTATCGAACCTTGTCAAAGTGGTATCAATGGTGATGAACCTCGTGTATAATGCCGATCTGTTGGCTAAACGCTCCTTTCTGGAAGTGCCGCCAATTTAAATATTGGTGGCTGGCCAAGTCCAAGTAGGACGGCGAGCAAGGTTTAGCTAGCGGCAGATGGTAAACAATTCATTATGGCTTTTAAACTAATTCTTATTTTGAAAAAGCTGACGCTGCCTATGCGAGCTGATTTTGTGGGAGCTATTATTGACCTAGTGAATGTATCTGCAGATCTTTACCAAGTGGAAGCCTATTTCGAAAAAGCTTTCTTTGTCTTAAAATTTTGGATGTAGGTGTCAATGACGTTGAATAGAACGCTTTGGGTTCCTGCATCCATTTTTTGTATATCGTTAATACGTTCAACAATTTCCTTATCGAAGGAAGCATATTCCCCTTCCCCAACAAGGAAATCAACAGTAACACCAAAAGCTTTGGCCATTTTGATGACCATTTCAATGGACGGCAAATTTTCATTGCGTTCGTATTTTCCTATAATTTCCCGGGAGGCATTAAGCTCTTGAGCCAAGTCGTTTTGCGACCATTTTTTTTCCTTTCTAAGGGTGCTTATTTTGTTCCCGATGTTTAATGTATTACTCATATATCGTTTCTGTTACAGTATTATTACAAATATAAGTTTACTTTGGTGTATAAAAAAGCAATGTATTGATTTGTTAGGTGTTAAGACTGTGGATGAAGTTTGTAGATTGGAAAAAACGGAAGATTGCGAAAGCGGAAAAATTACGGCAGCTAAGAGCAAGAATCAGAATAATTTTTTCAGTAGACAACCGTCTGGATATTTTAGACCCACTTATCTGGGTTTTACTTATAGCAATATGGTTATTCCCGAAGGGTTCTGATGCCTTCCAACAGGCCGCAATCATGGCTCTTTAAATTCAGTTCAAGTTTCCGATTCGTTCATTTTTTCCAGGTTATCAAATAACCGTCAAATAAGAATATGTTGATTATTAATCATTTACCGGTAATTAACGAGTTTCTGGTGTAAATTATCAAATAAAGCCCTTTCATTTATGATAGCAGATATTTTAATATCCTGCTGTAAGCAGTGGCTATTGAAATGGTTTAGTTGTTCTTATAAAACTTCAATGTAAAAATTAAATTTCTATTGAGCGAATTCTATTGAGCATTTTGCCGTTTTCTCGCTCGTTTTACTCAATAGAATAAATTCCTCATACGTGTCACTTAACGTGCTATTAATCAGTAATTAATTTTAGTGTATTTTTTAATTTATAACTTGTTGTGGGCATAATGCCTAATTTCTATTGCGTTTTCTATTGAGCATTTATCCGTTTTCTTGCCCGTTGTGCTCAATAGAATATTTAACCTACCTACTGACATCTTCTGCAGGGGATGTCTCGTGAAAGTCAAAGTAGTATACGTTGGCAGATGCAGGAAATAAGACAGTACACAAGGTGACAGTGAGTGGACTATGGCTGGGAAAGCTGGGATTTAAGGTTGATGTTGGGGTTTATATCACCACTTCTATATAACTTCTTATAGCGTTTTGAATAACGAATCTTTACGATCCTTTGTTTAAGCTGCTTTTTTTCGAAGAGCTTCCAATTTACGTTCGAGATATGCTATTTGTTTCGTGTCGCGCTTCTTCTGATGTTCGGTCATGTCTACCGGTGTAAATTGCACTTTGTTTTTTACAATATGGTAATATATCGTGGCTATTTTATTGGCAGTAGCTACGATGGCGTATCTATTACCACCTTTTGATTTCATTCTTCTGAAATAAACCCCCAACCAGTGGTCACTGCGCTGAATCGCATTGGCAGCCATTCTGAATGCCTGACCAGCGGCTCCCGAGCCTTTTCGAATCCTACTACTTAATAGCTTACCCCCTGAGACCTTGTTGTTGGGACAGAGATTAAGCCACGCAACAAAATGTTTAGAGGTAGGCCATTTCGTCATATCGGTGCCTGTTTCAGCCAGTATTTCAAGGGCGCCTATTTCGCTTATGCCATATATTTCAAGTACATCAATTCCCAAAACAAATAATAAAAATGCGCGAACATCAAAGCCAGGTGCATTCTTGCTCTTTTTTTTTGCTTTCTTTTCCTCTTTTTCTTCAGGCTGTTTATCAGTGTCAGCCGGTAGTTCACCTTCATTTTCAATAGCCGCATATTCTTGCAGCACTTCCTTTATTTTCTGATCGATGCGGCTAATTTCCTCCAGAATCATCTGGTAAAGCCTGTAATTTTCTTCCAACATGAATAACTGATCATCCCGCCAGTGGCCTTGCAGTGACTTTTCGATCGTTTCATGGTCAGCTTTGATGCGCCCGTCAATCAAAGGCTCAAAATTCTTGGCGTTGCGCTCACCGCCTATGATAGCCTGCATAATAGCTGTCCCCGTTTTTCCAGTGATATCTGATATCACTGTGTGAATCTTGACATTCATCAGTTCCAGTGCCTTTTCCATCCGCAGCACATAACTGCTGCTGTCCCTGGTAAGCGTTCTGCGAAAACGAACCAGCGTCCGGAGCTTCTCCGGCTGCTCATCCGGCAGGTAGCAGCTTTTTAGCAGACCGCAACTATGGAGCCACTGGATCCACGCAGCGTCACCCATATCGGTCTTTCTGCCGGTAATATTTTTGACATGATCTGGTTTTACCAGATACACTTCAAAACTGTGATGGATGAGTAGATTGAATAATGACTTCCAGTAAACACCGGTGGACTCCATAGCAACTGTTTCAATCCGGCATTTCTGCAACCATTGGACAATTTCATCCAGATCACAACTCATAGATCCAAATTCTCGTACATTGAGTGGATCTCTGCCTTCTGGAACCGCAACCGCATGAAAGGTATCGCCGATGTCAATACCGGCTGCATTGGGATTTAAAATAGGAACGGATACGAAGGCTTGTGCCTTTTTTCTTTTTTCGGCGCTTTTTCTTTTTTCATAACTTTACTGGACATTTAGGTTTTTAAAAAAAGCAAAAGTGCTTTGCCTTCCAGTTGAAATAAGGATATTCTTCTATACGGAGTGGACCCCAATCTGAAACCTAAGAAACCGGAAGGACCAGACTAGTTAATGGATTCTGTGATCCATTGAGGTTAATGGTCTTAACTGCAAAGTGCTTTTGCTACCTAAATTTACGACTTTCCCCCATTTTGGTTCGCGGTTGCTCCAGAAGTTATTTTTCGCGAAACACAACGCCGTTATTGGTGACTAGTAATAAGTTGCTCATCATTGAGCGATTGGAGGAGGGGAGAGCGAGAGTGGGGCAGGAGCTTAAGGCTGCCCGGTAGATGGTTACTTTAAACTTTTCCTCCACGAATAGCAGACCCTCGACGATTGCGAAACCAGATAAATCGGCTGTTCAGTGAGCCTCAGAAGATAAATAACTCTGTATAGATACCGTATCTTATCGGGAATTAGATGCGGTAGCTAACAGGTTATTTGGGAAGATATTTGACTTTAGTTGGCATTCAGCTTTCAGAAAGGCTGCGAAATCCTAACTTTGCAAACGATTGGTTCATATGTGATCGGTGAATACTAGATGAAATTAAGCCAGGAG